>NZ_JBOBDM010000044.1:0-54559 GCF_050586605.1 Pseudomonas sp. ES1
AGACAATTCAAAGCCGATCATCGATACCAGGCGGCACCTTGATCCTCTCGGCCATACCTTGCCTTGGCCTGCACGAGCACTTCTTTCGGCAACCGCCCCTGCCGCACCAGCCCATACAACGCCGCCATCACCACCGCAAACCGATCCACCTCGAAGAACCGCCGCAGGTGCTGACGGTTATCGCTGCGGCCGAAGCCATCGGTGCCCAGGGTGATGTAAGGCGCATCGACATACTCGGCGATCAACTGCGGCCAGGCGCGCACATAGTCACTGGCGGCAATCACAGGCGCATCGCCTTCGAGGCAGCGCCGCACATGGCTGCCCTCCTCATCTCCAGCTATCGCCGCCCGACGCTGATCCCTGGCCTCCCGGGCCAGCTCACTGAAGCTGGTGACACTGAACACCTCGCTGTCGACCTGCCATTCGGTCGCCAGCAGTTCACTGGCTTTGATCACTTCACGCAGGATCGCCCCCGAACCCAGCAGCCGCACCTGGGCTCGCGGCTTCACTGATTGCTGCCGTGCGTGCAGGTACATGCCACGCAACACATCACCGTGTACGCCTGGCGGCAGCGATGGCTGTGGATAGTTTTCGTTCATGACCGCCACGTAATGGAACTCGTCGCATTGCTCCACCAGCATGCGCCGTGCGGCATGGTCGAGGATCACCGCCAGCTCCCCGGCGAAGCACGGATCCCAGGCCCGGCAGTTGGGCACCATCGACGCCATGACCAGGCTCGAGCCATCCTGGTGTTGCAGCCCCTCCCCGCCGAGCGTGGTGCGCCCGGCAGTGGCGCCCAGCAACAGGCCACGGGCGCGCTGGTCGGCGGCGGCCCAGATCAGGTCGCCGACACGCTGGAAACCGAACATCGAGTAATAGATGTACACCGGCAGCATCGGCTCGCCGTGCACCGCATAGGAAGTGGCGGCCGCGACCCAGGACGAGATCGCCCCGGCCTCGGTGATGCCCTCTTCCAGCAACTGGCCGTCGCGCGCCTCCTTGTACGTCAGCAGCGAGCCCGCATCCTCAGGCTCGTAGCGCTGCCCCGCCGGTGAGTAGATACCGATCTGGCGGAACAGGCTGGCCATGCCGAAGGTTCGCGCCTCATCGGCGACGATCGGCACCACACGCGGCCCCAGCCCCGGTGCCTTGAGCCAGTGGCCAAGCATGCGCACGGCGGCCATGGTGGTGGACATTTCCTTGCCGTCGGCCTGCAGGGCGAAGCCTGCGAAGGCATCGAGCGCCGGCAGTGGCAGCGTGGCGCAGTCGCTGCGGCGCACCGGCAAGGGGCCGCCAAGCACTTGCCGGCGCTGGCGCAGATAGACCATCTCCGGGCTGTCCTCGGCCGGGCGATAGAAGCGCAGTTGCTCCACCGCCTCGTCCGACAGCGGCAGGTGGAAACGGTCGCGGAATGCCAGCAGCGCCTGCACATCGAGCTTCTTGGCCTGGTGCGCGGTCATCCGCGACTCACCGGCGCTGCTCATGCCGAAGCCTTTCTTGGTCTTGGCCAGGATCACCGTCGGCCGGCCCTTGTACGCCTTGGCGGCGGCATAGGCCGCGTGCAGCTTGCGAAAATCATGGCCACCGCGCTTGAGGGCGTTGATCTGCTCGCTGCTCATATGCGCCACAAGGCGCTGCAAGGCCGGGTCCTGGTTGAAAAAATGCTCGAGGTTGTAGCTGCCATCCTTGGCGCCCAGGTTCTGGAACTGGCCATCGGGTGTCGCCGCCAGCTGGCGCAGCAACGCGTGCTCGTGGTCGCGGGCGAACAGCGCGTCCCACTCCGAGCCCCACAGCACCTTGATCACGTTCCAGCCGGCACCGCTGAACAGCGCTTCCAGCTCCTGGACGATCTGGCCGTTGCCACGCACCGGGCCATCCAGGCGCTGCAGGTTGCAGTTGACGATGAAGGTCAGGTTGTCCAGCCCTTCACGGGCGGCCAAGGTCAGGCCGGCGATGGACTCCGGCTCGTCCATCTCGCCGTCGCCGAACACGCCCCACACATGCCGCGCCGAGGTGTCCAGCAGACTGCGATGCTGCAGGTAGCGCATGAAGCGCGCCTGGTAGATTGCGCTGAGCGGGCCGATGCCCATGGAGCCGGTGGGGAATTGCCAGAAGTCGGGCATCAGCCAGGGGTGTGGATAAGAGCACAGGCCATTGCCCGCGATCTCCTGGCGGTAGTTTGCCAGTTGCTGTTCGCTCAAACGCCCTTCGAGAAACGCCCGGGCATAAATGCCCGGCGCCGAGTGCGGCTGGAAGAACACCAGGTCGCCCGTGCGCCCCTCGCCGCCGCTTTCGCCGCGAAAGAAGTGCTGGAAACCGACCTCGAAGATCTCCGCCGCCGAGGCATAGCTGGCGATATGCCCGCCCAGTTCGCCATAGGCATGGTTGGCCCGCACCACCATGGCCAGGGCGTTCCAACGCAGGATACTGGTGATCCGCTCGTCCAGCTCCAGGTCGCCGGGGTAGGCACCCTGCTGCTCCACCGGCAAGGTGTTGCGGTAGGCGGAAAACGCCTGGGCCTCGCGCTCAAGGCCCAGCTCCAGGGCATGGGCCTGCAGGCGCTGCAGCAGGTAGCGCGCCCGCGCCGGGCCGCAATGGGCCAGGCTGGATTCCAGGGCCTGGCACCATTCGGCGGTTTCCGCCGGGTCGCTGTCCAACGCGGCATCGTGGGCCGTAAACGGCGCGTTCGGGTTCATCATCGCTACCATCGCGCAAGCCTCTTCCGTGGCAGTTCAGGCACAGGCCTTCAGGGCCTGGTCGATATCGGCCAGCAAGTCGTCGATGTCTTCGAGCCCCACCGACAACCGCACCAGCCCCTCGGAAATACCATGGTGCGCCCGCTCCTCGGGCGTGTAGCTGGAGTGGGTCATGCTCGCCGGGTGCTGGGCCAGCGACTCGGCATCCCCCAGGCTCACCGCCCGGCTGAACAGCTGCAATGCATTCATGAAGCGGCGCCCGGCCTCGATGCCACCCTTGAGCTCGAAAGCGATCATCCCACCCGGCAGGCGCATCTGCCGCTGCGCCAATGCGTACTGAGGGAACGACGGCAGGCCTGGGTAATGGATCAGCTCGACCTGTGGCTGGCGGGCAAGGTGCTCGGCCAACCGCTGCGCATTGGCGCAATGGCGGTCCAGGCGCAGGGCCAGGGTCTTCATGCCACGCATCAGCAGCGAGGCGTCGTGGGGCGACAGCACCGCGCCAGTCATGTCCTTGAGGCCCTGCAGGCGAATGCGGTCGACCAACGCCTTGCGCCCGACTACCAGGCCAGCGGTGATGTCGCCGTGGCCGGACAGGTATTTGGTCGCCGAGTGCACCACTAGGTCGGCGCCCAGTTCCAAAGGGCGCTGCAGATAAGGGGTGCAGTAAGTATTGTCGACCACGATGCTGATGTCGTGGCCACGCACTGCATCGGCCACGGCGGCGATATCCACCAGTTGCATGTTGGGGTTGGCCGGGGTCTCGAAGTAGATCATCCGGGTTTTCGCGGTGATCGCGGCTTTTAGCGCCTGCGGGTCGTTGAGGTCGACATGCTGGATCTTCACACCGAACTCACCGATGCCGTGGTGCAGGTAGGCGAAAGTGCAGCCATACAGGGTGCGGCCGACGATCAGTTCATCCCCCGGGCGTAGCAAGGTCCACAAGGTGGAGGTGATGGCGCCCATGCCCGAAGCCAGCGCCAGCCCGGCCTCGCCGCCTTCAAGCGACGCCATGCGCTGCTCCAGCAAGGCCAGGGTCGGGTTGGAAATTCGGCTGTAGAAGTGCCCACCCTCCTCGCCGGCAAAGCAGGCAGCCCCGTATTCGACGGTCGGAAAAGCGAAGGTGGCGGTCTGGTAGACCGGCGGCACCAGGGCGCCGCCATGGGACAGCGGGTCATAGCCGTAGTGGATGGCCCGCGTGGAAAAACCGGTGTTGTTATTGGAGTCGCGCATGGCAACAGCCTCGTGTGGTTTGTTATAAGCTTATGCCACCGAGCTGCTGCAATTTTTCCAAAGTTGCCCACGCAATCGGGCCAGTATTGGGATAAAAACAATAAATGGTTAACCAGGAGGGCAAATCATGCCTTCGACCCTCGACCGCACCGACCGCGCCCTGCTCGCCGCCCTGCAGGACAACGCACGCCTGACCGTCTCCGAACTTGCCGACCAGGTCGCCCTGACCACTTCGCCATGCTGGCGGCGGGTCAAGTTGCTGGAGGACAACGGCTACATCACCGGATACCAGGCCATTCTCTCGCCCAAATCGCTGGGTTTTGGGGTTACCGCCTTCGTCAGCATCATGATGGACTCGCACACCAAGGAGATCGCCCTGGCGTTCGAACGGCGGCTGATGGAGATCCCCGAGATCGTCGCCTGCCACAACATTTCCGGGCGCTATGACTTTTTGCTGGAAATCCTGGCGCGCGATCTGGAGTCGTTCGGCGAATTCACCCGCGAGGTGCTGCAGCGGTTGCCGGGGGTGAAGGAGATCTATTCGAGTTTTTCGTACAAGGCGGTGAAAGAGCGGCGGGTGATTCCTGTATCGGAAAAACACATCTAAGGCAGATCCACGCTCGCAGCCCTTATGGCGTCCACCTGTCTAGCCAAATGCCTCTTTGACCAGGCTGTCGAACATGCTGTAGGCCGACAGCGCCTCACGACGATAATGCTCGTCGTTGACGTCCAAAGGCGTGACCTGCAAGGTTTCGATCTCGATGAGATTGTGGGTCGCGTCATGCTGGTACTGCAGCAGCACCGAGATACCGTAGTTGTCGCCACACAGGCTGTAGCAGACATTCATGTACTGCGGTTTGAGCAGCGCCAGGCCGTGGATCTGGCTATGGATGGCCAAGGCACAGACCCTGGCCTGGCAGGTCGCGGCGAAGGCCGACTTAGGCAGTTTCTCGGCGTAGGCTGCGTCGCCGATCACATGCACATCCGGTACTAGCAGGGATTCCAGGGTCTGGGTGTCGACCGGGCACCAGCCATGCTCGGCGGCCAGGCCGTTGCGGCGAGAGAAATCATCTGCCTGCTGGGGCGCGATGATGTTGATCACTTGGCCGCTGACCGGACCACCCTCGGTCAGCAGTTGCCCCCTAGCTTCGTCGAAACCGTGCACGGTACCCCCCTGCAAGGCACCGATCCACTGGATGTTGGCCTGCTCGCTACCATAGCCATAGAAACGTTTCCAGGCCTGCTCGAATTGCGCCTGCTTGGCGAACCGCGGCTTGGCGTCCAGGATGATCACCCGCGAGTCAGGCTTGTGGGTCTTTAAATAATCGGCAATCAGGCTGGCCCGCTCATACGGCCCGGGCGGGCAGCGGTAATCGTCCACAGGTACCGAGATCAGCACATTGCCGCCGTTGGGCATGGCCTCCAGTTGGCGTTTGAGCAGGCGCAATTGCTCGCCGCCGCCCCAGGCATGAGGCACACGGCTGGCCACCGCCTCGCTGTAACCGGTGATGCTGTCGTACTTGTAGCCGATGCCCGTCGCCACCACGCAGCGGTCGTAGCCGAGCAACGAACCGTCGGCGAGCCTGACCTGCTTGCGTTTGGCATCGATCGAGCGTGCCTTGCGATGAACCACCTCTATGCCCTCGGCGCATAACTGCTCGTAGCCAAAGACCAAGGTTTGCTCATCCCGCTTGCCCACCAGGTACTCGACACCCAGCGGACAGCAGTGATACTTCCGGCAGGGCTCGATCAGCGTGATCCTGACGTTGCCATCCAGGCGCCTGAGAGTGCGAGCGAAAGTCGCACCAGCAAAACCACCACCGATCACCACCACGGCATAAGAGTGAGCCGCCACGGGCTCCGCCGGCCTGGCCAGGGCCCGGATCGACGAAACACCGATCCCGGTGGCCAGCCACCTGAGCAGCCGCCTGCGTTGTGGGTTCATCGACATGCAGCCTCCTGCGTGCAACCTTGCAGGTACGCCAGAAGCTGCAGCAGCTCCTCGCCGTCGAGGATGGCAATCGCACTCGCCATTTCCTCTGGCATCGTTCGTTGGCCTGTGGCCATATCCTGCAGCACACCTTGCATATACTGCGCGTTCTGCCCTTTCACATAGGGCGTATCCACCTGTTTCTCATGACAACTGGAACAGTGCTGCGCATATAGCCGTTCACCTTGTCGATGTGCCAAGGGCACGGCATTGCCCACCGGCACTTTCGGCAGACGGCTGTAGTACGCGGCGAACTGCCTGAGCGTGTGGTCGTCGTACCCTTGCATCGCCCGGTTCATGATGGTGCCTTGGCGGGTGCCATCGCGATAAGCCAGCAGGGTCCTGTACAGATAGGCCTCGGACTGGCCGGCCAGCGAAGGAATCGCCCCCGGCGTACGCTGCCCTTCGAAACCGTGGCAATTGATACAACCATTGGTCAACATGAAGGGCTCGCCTCGACTGCTGCCTTGCAGACTGGGAGCCGCAAATATTAGGCCAATCAACAACGATCCGATAACCACGCGCATAGCCTGGACTCTCTCTCCATACCTTGTGTCGACCGCCGCCCCCACGCCGGCCGAGTCGTCTCAGCGATTACTCAGTAACTACATCACTCATGTACACCTTGGTGTGACGCAGGTACTCCTTGGGAATGTGGTAACCGCCATAGGATTTCACATGGCCGTCGATGTAGCTGCTCATGGCCTCTCGCGAAGCAAATATCTGCTTGGCCCGCTCGAAGGTCGCCGGGTCGCGGTAGATCATCAGGTGGATCAGCGGCTCTCCCTGCTCGGTGGGGATCAGGTTGATCACCTTGACCCCCTCCTCCGACTTGCCGGCGTAAGCCTGCATGTACGCAGCCTGGGAGGTGACGAAGGTATTCAGAAACGCCTCTTCCTGGCCCTTGGGCGGCTCGAA
Organism: Pseudomonas sp. ES1; assembly: GCF_050586605.1. NCBI lineage: Bacteria > Pseudomonadati > Pseudomonadota > Gammaproteobacteria > Pseudomonadales > Pseudomonadaceae > Pseudomonas > Pseudomonas sp. ES1. Next base: position 6,838 of record NZ_JBOBDM010000044.1, read on the forward strand.
AATGATGGTCATGGCCTTGCTGGTGGAGGTCACAGACGGGGGCAGGGCTTTCGGGGCCTGAGTCTGCGCCCATACAGGGGTGCCAAAAAACCACAGGAGGCCGACCAGGCCAATACGCATGCTAAGGTTGTTCATCGCTATCACCCTTACTGAGGGATTGTTTTTCAGGCCAAACCCGGCACGTCCGGCGAGCAAGCCCGGATCACGGAATCGAGGCTTTCTTACTTGTGCAACACCACTGAAATCATGTGGCCGTCAAGGTCCGCCGTCGGGTTGGCGGTATCCCTGGGGGCAACCTTTACCGAACTGATTTCCACCCGGCGATAGTGTTCGAACATCACGCGCTGGTACTCCAGCGGCAGCAGAGGCCGTATGCAGAAGAGGGCCAGACGCCCGCCATCAGCGAGCAGCGACTGCGCAGCGAACTGGAGGAACCTGAGGTTCTCGTCGTCAACTGCCTCCATGTCATCGGCATACGGATCGAAGAAGATCGCCGAATAACGCTGGGGCCCGGCGTCAAGCTGCTGCCAGTAGCCGGGGTGCAGCTGAACGTTCACGCGCGCGCTCTTCCAGCGCTCAGCCTGGAGCAGCACCTGTGGATGGGGCTCGACAATGGTGTGGGAAGCCGGCCTGAACTCCTGCAGGATGCTGGCCGAAATGCCCATGCCAAAGCCGATTTCCAGCAGCCGATCGTCAGGCGTGAGCTTGAGATCCTCGACCATCCTGCGGATCAGTGGTCTCTCCCATTCATGCATGACGAACTCGTCGCCGATGCGCAGCGAGTTGCCGCTGTAAATCACCTCTGTCGCCAAATAGTCCTTGCGTCGCGGGTCCATTAGCACTCCTTTCTCTTCTCAGGCTAGGTTCGCAGATCACGCCAACAGGGTTGCGGCGTTACCTCACCAGTTTCAACTCGGCCCTGCCGACGAACGCTTGCGCCGGCGTGACATTCGACTTCAGCAGCAGAGTCTGGAACCCGCCCTTGAACGGAACTCTGGCGAGGATCGCGATACTCAACTCTTCGAGGTACAGCGAAAAACCCTGCAGCGACTGCAGGGGCTGGCTGGCAAGCACTGCGTAGGCGATTTCCAGAAGCAACAGGTCGAGATAGATCACCAGGGTTCTGTCGCCATGCCGGCGGATAATCGCTTCCAGCTCGATGGCAAACGCGTGATAGAGAGTGTTGAGGCTCTGGCTGCCGTGGCGGCCAGCATAGGAATCGAACAACCAGTCCATCTTTCGGGCCCCATGGACTTGCTGCGGATCGTACAATTGCTGCTCGAAGAGCAGGGTCTGGATCTCCAGGCTGCCAGCCAGTGCCAGGACAGGGGCATAGCACACCGAGCGGCCAGACAGCACCAGCAGATCGCCATGTGCGCGCTGCAGTGTCTTCAGGTGGTTTCGCAATAGCGCCTCGTCGAATCGCCGTGCACGACGCATGAGAATCACGTTCATCTCGTCGAACTCCTGAAGCCGGCCTCGCAGGCCGCCAACGCCTCGATATGCCGCTTACGGGTGGCGCCGACGATACAGGCGTCGACCTGCCGATGATAAAAGGCGTAGTCCAGTGCAGGCTTCAGGGGAATATCGCCACCCGCCAGGCAATGCACAGCAAAAAGACGGGATCGGGCCTTGATCTGACGCAAATAGCCGGCGTAGCTCGCGCACTGCATATTCAACAAGTTGACCGGCACCGCGGCGCCGACGAACGATCGCTCTCTCAACACCTGCAAGAAGCCGGTGCTGGGGTGAAAGCCCAGAAGAATCCGTGAGGCCGGCGTAATGGCCTTCTCCATCTGCCGCAGGATCACGTCGAGCAAGACGTGTTGCCGCTGCGCGAGCAAAATGTCCAGCCAGTCCCCCCCCAGGGTCACCAAGCCGGGCTGGCAGCAACGGATGATATCGAGGTCTTCCGCGATCTGTTGCGCATCGGCGGCGAAGGTATGGCCAGGGGCGGTGTAGTAGTAAGCCGGATTGGCCTGGACCTGATGGACACTGACCCCCTGCCCCGTTGCCTGCTCGGTCACGCGTATCAGGAAGCGTGAATGATAGATATGCCGCATTCGCGGACCGCCTGCCAAGGCATTGCTGACGGCTATCGCCGTGGGCCAGTCGCCGCTGGCCAGACCCAGGCCGGAGCTGGCCAGGACCCTGCGCGCGATCCTCTCGACTTGGTGCACCGAATAGGGACTGCCATAACGTTTGAGGAACCCCCGGTCGCCCAGGTACACAATCGGCTCATCCATGAGTATTTCCTTGCACCGGATAATCACCGATTGCCAGCTCTGCGAGCTCGATGTCATGTTCCAGTCGGCAACGATGATCCACCAGCACCAGCGTGTTGCCGCTACGCTCGACGTAATGACGCAACGCCTCTACACGCTCGGCCAGTTGCTCGGCAGGCAAGGCGCTGAACGGCTCATCCAGTAGCAGCAGATGGTGGCGCCCCGGTGGCAACGCGCTCAGCCAGTTATCCAGCCAGCTGCTTGCGCCGGGCTCACCGCCGAGCAGCGCCAGGGTACTGCTGTCCAAGTAATAGCGGCGTGATGTCATGACCTGAGCCACCTCCGCTTCTTCGATGACGACATCGGTGATGCCGGCCACGCCCTTGAGGTACTCGCTCTTGCCGGAACCGGAGTGCCCCGATAGTGAGTACAAACGACCCCGCTCCAGGCTCAGGGCACGATAGGCACGTTGAGCGATAAAGGGCGAAATGCGTAGGCTATGCCCGGCGATCGCCACGGCCACCGAGCGTTTGGGTCGGGCAAAATGTTGCAGGCGCTCCACCGACACCGACTGCGATTTAAAGCCCGTGATAGCCAGAAACACATTGGCCAGGTCGGAGCGCACCAACAGCAAGGCCGTGACCGCAAGCACAAAAGCCGAATCATCCGTCCGGTAGAGGCTGCCCATCAGGACCACCAGGACAATCACCAGGTCGCTGAGCAAAGTGCAACTGGCCGCCGTGACGGTACGGGTGATCACACTGCGCAGGCGAGTGGTGTAGAAATGCTTCACCCCCTCGGCGATCGCACCTCGCTGGGCAAGCGCCAGCCAGTCGCCCAGGCGTTCGAAACCCATGCCAGCCGCCTGGGAAATGGAAAACGCCACATGGGCTGAGCGCAGCAGGGAGTCGAACCCGCTGACGCTCTGAACCCGGGCCCGATACAACTCATTGATCGAAAGTCGGTACAACACCGCCAGCAGACCACTGAACAGCAGCGCCACGGCGATACCGAAGAGGCCGAACCCCATCCACAAGGCCACTCCATTGCACAGCAACAGCGCAATGATCCAGGCAATATCGTGGGCATACCAGGCGATGCGTTCGAATGTCGTGGTGACATCGCGAGAAATCACCTGCAGCGCATCGGCCAGGCCGGTAACCCGGATGTCTCGCAGGCCATCGATGAACAAGCGGGAAAAGCGGCTGCGCAACAGACTCTCGATAAGTAGCCCGGCAACGATTCCTGCGCCTACCCCAGCCACCACATACAACAGCACCTGCCAAGACGAGAAACCAGCCTCTGGCAGCGTCAGGTTGGCCGCATAGCTCATCATCAGCGCCGGGACCAACAAAATCAGCACACCCCAGCGACAATACTTGAACAGATCGCCAAGACCGTAGGGCTCCGGCGCCGGGGAACCGACCGGCAACGTCGAGGCCATTCGCTCAGCGACCTGCGCCGAGCCCTCGCGCTGTGCTATCGCGCTTGCGGCCGATGGACTGAAACTGATCCAGGGCAGACGCTCCAAGGCATCTTTCACGGCCTGCGCGGCCGCAGCGTCCAACGTCGAGAAGTCGTGATCGATACTCAGCGTCCCGTCCAGAGTCCTCGCGAGAAACACCCCGCGCAGCAGTTGCAGGCGCAGGCGCTGGCCGGCAGAGAGGTTGCTTGCGTCCAACTCGACGGGCAGTTGCAGAACCTGCCGTGGGTCCTGTCCCAACTCGGGCACCAACCGAAAAGCACTCAGCAAAGCATGCATCTCTTCGCGCTGGCGCTCCAACGGGCCAGGAATCAGTTCGGCCAGCACTGCGGGCCAGATCGGCCAGTCGGCATCGAACTCGATAACACTGCACGCCTGATCGGCGGCAACGGGTCGCGATAGCAGATGCGTGGAGGAATTCCGGTACAGCCCATTAAGCGCTTCCAGAGAGCGGCCGACAGCCCTGTAACTGACATAGGAGCGGGGCAACGCGAGCACCGCCGCGAGCAACGGAATGCTCAGCCAGAAAATCGCCCCGTCCCAGACCATGGCTGATTCCGAGGTACCCAACAGGCCAAGCATGACAAAGGGAATCAAGCGCCCGAAACCGATGATGTAGCTGTCGGCTCCGCGCAACAGCGTATCCAGATTGCGCAGGGAGCGTTCAGTCGCGAGTGTCCGCTCGATGCCCTGCAAGTTAGTCCGGTCAGCGAACTGCTTAAGCCACGGTCCTTTGCGCAACCATACCGAACATTGTTCGATGCGCTGCGCAGCCATATCCATGATCCGCTGATAGTTGCGGTCCGAAAACCTGGAGAGCAGATAGGACAGCGGCAGGAACACACCGATCACCGCAAGCGCCCAGAGTCCTGCGGCGCCGAACACCAGCAATGCCAGCAGGATTGAAAGCAGCAGGAAAACTGGAATAACCAACAGGTTAACGCTGGCTCCGATGCCGTCGAGAATGACGCTGAAATCCCGTGAAACCACCCGCTCCAGCACCGACACCTCTAACCGAGGCTGCATCTTGCGTGTCAGAAGGCACTCGAACTCGCGGCATAGTCCAAGGGAGATGTAGCGTTCCAGGTTGAGCTCGCTCACCACCAGCAAAAACCCGCTGACCGCCAACAACGCCAGGAATGCGGTGTCCGCCTGAGTGATTTCGACACTGTCCTGCGCCGCCACCAGAGTGCTCAGCTTGTAGATGAACAACAGCGAAACGCTGTACTGCAACAACGACACCAGTGCAAAAGCTCCAACCGCCCAAGGCGCAAGGCTGAAAGCCAGGCCGAAAAAGCCGTTGGCGAAAGCTCGCCCTTCGGAGCGAGCGACCGTGCGGTAGCGCAATGCCGGGGTAAAACAGTACATCCACTTCATGGCAGCGCTCCCTCGCAGTACACCCTACCAGGCTCCAGGGCTTGTATACGCTTCAAGTATTCGCGGATCTTCTCCAGATCGTAATAGTGGGCGGGAATCTCCCGGCATGCGCAGTAACGCGCCACCCATTGTTCCAGATTCGACGAAAACGCCGGCCCCGCCCCCAGAAAGCGGCTCAATGACAAGATGTCGAACCATACGCTGCGCTGCAGGGAATGAGTCTCCAGGTCGAGGATGCGCACGCCATCGACGGTAACGAGCAGATGCTCCGGCTTGCAGTCACCGACGCTGACGCCCTGCAGGTCGAACGAGGGAATGAGGCAGCGGGACGACAGACAGGGATCAAGAAAATCAGGGGTATTGCGCTGCCCCATGGCACGCTGGGTGTTCGCCAGGGCCGTGGCATGCATTGCCGCGTAGGCCGCAATCACCTCAGGCAGGTCGGCCGGAACCGGCAAGCGGCCCTGGACAGCCTCCAGCACCAGAACCCGATGCCGCGCATCCTGATAACGCATGCCTGCAATCGGCCCCGAGCGGAACAGCAAATAACCGCTGACTTCGGCGCTATAGGCCGCCTCGTCGAAGTAACGCTTGATCACCACCTGCTCGCTGGTGGCCATGCACCGACCGGAGCAGACCAAGGACTTAACCGACTGACCGAGCACCCGCCGAACCTGATAACGCTCGGCCACCAGCTCGGCGAGCGCCTGCCGCCGCAGTTGTACCTGAGCTGCGTCGAGGAGCGCCAGGTGCACATGCTCAAAGGCTCCCTGCCTGCTCATGGCGCAGTCGCCAGCGACATTTCATAACTGCGCAAAGCGCGTTCATGATCAACTTGCTCGTTGTAGTATTCGAGCCAGAACGCCAGCGGGCTGTCATAGCGATCACAGACATACCACTGGGATGCCGACAGGTTGAGCAACTCCCATATCTGCAACTCGCCGAGCAGCATCTGGCAGAAATCGTCATAGTCGACACGGATGCCGTAGGGATAACGCTTGATCGCCCCCTCGCCCTCGACTGGCACCTCGACGAACTCTACCCTGGACACATCCAGCAGCCATTGTTGGCAAACGCCGTCGTCCCGCGTCAATTGCAGAACCGCGCGACACGGACCAACGGGGCGCCCCAGGTAGTCGTTCTGGGTCATCAGCACCTGGCCATAGTGGGTAATCAGCCAGGTCCTGGCCATCTCATCGAGATGGGCCTTGATCCGCTGAGTGTCGAGCGAGCGCGCCCGGCGTGGCTCTTTCGTCGGACACGGCCCGGCCTGTTCCTCGGATGCCCGGATCCAGTGCGCGGGGTCGCCTGGCAGTGTCCGTGCTATGTCGAAGCTTTCACCGGGCGCCAGTGAATGGACTGCCCGCAACAACGACAGTTCGCTGCAGATCTGCGCCAGTTCGAGGTTCGACCAGGGATGATGAATCTTGCCAAAGGGATCACGATAACCGTTACCCGCGAGGATCAGAGTCGGCACCTGGTTCAGACGGCGCATCGGCTTGTGCACGATTTCGTCCAGCAGACGCAAACCGGACACCCGGGTGTAGCGTTGGTCGGGCACCGGCAGCAGGTTGTCCAGGCCGATAGGCCCTTGCGCCCCGCTGCCCTGGAAATTATTGGTCATCACCATGACCTGGGGCCAAGTTACGGTGCCACTGTTGACGTCGGCAAAATAGGCATCAGTGATACGGGTATCGGACTGGATGAACACCGCCTCACGGCCCTGATGCTCGGCATGCAGCGACGCTACCCGGCTGTCCCAGAACAGTACCTCGGTGCGGGGCATGTAGAAGCGCAGGCCCAGCGAGCCAATGACAAACTCGACCTGAGTATCGACCCGACGAACCTCGTAACCGCAGGCGCGGACAATCGCCTCGCCCGCACCGGGAAACAGCTCCGGGACATACACCACCTTGCGCTTGAGCAAATGCCCGTAGTTCGAGGCCAGATGGCGTAAAGAAGCTGGATGAAAGTGCTGCAGGTGCTCAGTGGTCAAGACAATGCCATCCACCGCCGGCATGCGCTGCAAGTCGACGTTGCGCGCCGGCACTATCGCGAACTGCCGGTCGGCATCGGAGCCGAAGCCACGCCCCAACATCGGGTCGATCAGCACATGGCTGTCGCCAGCCTGCAGCGACCAGCTTTCGTGGCCGATCAGCGTCAGCTTCATGGGCGCACCTCGAGGTTGCGCATGCTGCGCCCGATGATTTTCGCCAATAGCTCAGGGCTGCCGTTCTCGCCGTAGTAGCTGTAGAAGAACGGGATCAGTCCGTCGAAAATACCGCTCTCGAACCAGGACTGGACTGAAACACCCACGATGTCCCAGATCTGTAGATCCCCTTCGATCATGCCGATGAAATCCACCAAAGGTAAACACACGCCAAAGGGATACTGCGCCACCAGCGATTCGAACTGGTTGTGCATCTCAGCCTCGAATTGGCCGCTGATCAGGTTCAGCGCATAGCTGTCCTGACGCCCCAGGGCATGCGAGACAAAACTGACAACAATTCTTTTCGGTCCAAGCTTGCGCCCCTTGTAGTGGGACATCGCCAACACCTTGCGCCCGGTGATGAACAGCATCAGGCTTTTCGCCAGGCGCTGCAGCTCAGCTTGCGCGCGTCGCAGCAGCTCTTCATACGCCTCGGCGTCCTGCACATCCGGACGCACCGAAGCAACCACCTCGACGGTCTTGCGCGCCTCGATGAACTGTTCCAGTTCCTCGATCAGCACGTTGTGCTGCACCTTGTCCACCTGGACCCAATCGATACACGCCTGCGGCCCGGGATCCGAGGCCAGGGCAAAGGCTTCGCCTGGCAGCAGACCGACAATATGGGTGTCGAGGCTGAGCCGATTGGCCAACCGGCTCAATGTCGGCTGGTCGGAAAATGGAAAAGCGGCGAACCCGCCCAGGCGCTTGATGAAGCCACCACCACAAAGGGCTATGTTCTCGGGTTGCACCGGAAAATCGTCCATGTAGCTAGTCAGCACGGCGCTCAGCACACCGACCCCCAGCGGACCGACCTTACGGTTACTGCCGCTGGCGTTCTTGCCCCAGTTTTCCAGGGACTGAAAGGCCCCTGGAGGAGATACCCTGGAGTTGTTCGAGACGATTACCAGCTTGGGTGGTGCCAGCCGTCCTTCGACGATATCAGTCTTGAATACTTCGGATACCAGGGCGTCCACGGCAATGAAGATGCCACCGCTCGGCTGCTCGAACTCCTCGATATGTACCTGGGTCACCCGGCTTTCCCAGAAGGCAGTCTTCGGATCCGCCGGGTAAAAGCGCAGACTCAAGTCGCCGACGCGCATCGGCTCGGTGTCAATAACCTGCGTAAGGGTGAACCCTAGGTCGCGGATGCATTGCTTGACCGGTTCGACAATGGTCGCCCCCACCACGAACCGGGCGGAACGTGGCAACAGGTTCAGGGACTGGATATCGAAATGATCGGAATGTTCGTGACTGAGGAAAATCAGATCTACGTCACAGAGGGCGGCGGCATCGACGGTACGTGGCGGATAGATCTCGATCCGGTGTTCATCGACCAGACCGAAGTCCTCACGTAACAGCGGGTCAATCAGGATCCTGGTGTTTCCATGCTCCACAAGCCATGTTTGATGGCCGACAAAGATCGCCCTCATGTCCACCTCCCTGGAAGACAACTTAATATCCACCGCCCCAAAATTGAAAAAGCAAGAAAAGGCTTTCTTGCTTTTTCAGAGTCAGCTCAACGGTGGTACGCGCAGCTCGCCGCCTTGGTTTCGGAAACTCGAGTCTTTGACTTCTTGATGGCGTCGCTCAAGACCTGCAACTCTTCCTTACTGAAGAGTGCTTTTTCGCTGTCCTGATGATTGGGCGCGGTCGCCCCCTGCTGGGTCTTCTGGTTCATGACTTGCTCCTTGTCTAGAGGTGTCCAGGTATGCCAAATATTAATGACAACCTGTCAAGGCAGAGTCGCTGATAGCCAGCGACAGGCCCAGACTAGTCCCCCAACGGAGCACCCACAACGGTAAATAGGCGGCGACTGCATCTTTGGGAAATGTCCCACGAGAGAGTTAAAACAGCCCAGACACTTCGAGGAAAATTGACATCACGCACGCCTATACCTGGACACCGGGCCCCACGGCGAAAGGCCAGCCGAACTTGCCAGTGGCTGCAGTTGCTCAGGGAGGGGCGGGCATCGGCACTGCTGTGTAACGCATCGCGGGGCAAGCCCAATCTTCACCCGCGAGGTGCTGCAGCGGTTGCCGGGGGTGAAGGAGCGGCGGGTGATTCCGGTGTCCGAGAAACACATCTAGCAAGCCGCCGCCTCTGCGCCCCAATCGCTGGCAAGCCAGCTCCCACCTCGACCGCATTACCCCCAAACCATGCACCATCCTGTGGGAGCCGGCTTGCCGGCGATGGGCTGCAAAGAAACCCCAAAATTCTGCCAACAGACACCATAAAAATGAAAAACCCCGCCGAAGCGGGGTTTAACACATCAGGCAATCAATCAGATCGCCCCACGCTGACGCAGCACATCCAGCACCAGCTTCACGCCTTCATCGACGCTGACCGACTGGGTGTCGATCACCAGGTCCGCATCCAGCGGCACGTCGTACGGGAAGCTCTCGCCCGGGATGTTGTCGCCACCGGCGGCATACAGGCCCTGCGGGTCACGCTCGCGGCAAGCCAGCGGCGAGGCCTGGACGTAGACGGTCACCAGGCGCTCCTTGCCGATCAGCGCCTTGGCCTGTTCGCGGCCTTCGGCGTCCGGGGCAACGAAGGCGGCCAGGGTCAGCAGGCCGGCTTCGTTGAACTGGCGCGCCACATGGGCGGCGCGGCGCCAGTTCTCGGTGCGGCCGGCGCGGTCCTGCGGCAGGCCCTTGTTCAGGTCGTGACGCAGGTTCTGGCCATCGAGCACGTAGACCGCACGGCCCATGTCGAACAGCTTGCGCTCCACCGCATAGGCCAGGGTGCTCTTGCCGGCGCCGGAAAGGCCGCTGAACAGCACGGTGGCCGGTTGCTGGCCAAAGCGCAGAGCGCGCTCTTCGGTGGCCACATGAGCCAGCTTTCCATGCTGGCCGGCGCTGCCGTGGGGCAGTACCGGCGGCGCGATGATCATGCCGGCGCCGACGGTGCCGTTGGTCAGGCGGTCGATGACGATGAACGCACCGGTGGTGCGGTTGCTGTCGTAACCATCCAGGGCGATGGCGCTGTCCAGGGCGACCTTGACGCGACCGATTTCGTTCAGCTGCAGTGCGCTGGCGGCGCCCTGCTCGAGGGTGTTCACATCGACCTTGTGGGTGATGCTGGCAATCGAGCCCGGCACGTAGCTGGTGGCGCGCTTGATGTCGTATTTCTTGCCCGGGAGCATCGGCTCCTCGGCCATCCACACCAGCATGGCGTCGAACTGGTCGGTCACCTGCGGCACGTTGTCGGCATGCACCAGCAGGTCGCCACGGGAGATGTCGATCTCGTCTTCCATGGTCAAGGTCACTGCCTGGCCAGGGCCGGCGTTCTCCAGCTCACCTTCGAAGGTGACGATGGACTTGACCCGGCTGCTCTTGCCCGACGGCAGCACGACGATCTCGTCGCCCTTGTGCACCACGCCACCGGCGATGGTGCCGGCAAAGCCGCGGAAGTTCAGGTTCGGGCGGTTGACGTACTGCACCGGGAAGCGCAGGTCGGTGACATTGCGGTCGGCGGCGATCTCGACGGACTCGAGGATCTCCATCAGCACCGGGCCGGTGTACCACGGCGACTGCTCGCTGCGGTTGACCACGTTGTCGCCCTTGAGCGCCGACATCGGCACGAAGTGCAGGCTCGATGGCTTGAGGTTGATGCTCTCGGCGAACTTCAGGTAGTCGGCCTTGATCGACTCGAAGACCTGCTCGTCGAAGCCCTTGAGGTCCATCTTGTTGACCGCGACGACGATGTGCTTGATGCCCAGCAACGAGGCGATGTAGCTGTGCCGGCGGGTCTGGGTCTGCACGCCGTAGCGGGCATCGACCAGGATGATCGCCAGGTCGCAGGTCGAGGCGCCGGTGGCCATGTTGCGGGTGTACTGCTCGTGGCCCGGGGTGTCGGCGATGATGAACTTGCGCTTGGCGGTGGAGAAGTAGCGGTAGGCGACATCGATGGTGATGCCCTGCTCGCGCTCGGCCTGCAGGCCGTCCACCAGCAGCGCCAGGTCGACTTCCTCGCCGGTGGTGCCGGATTTCTTCGAGTCGCGGGTGATGGCCTCGAGGTGGTCCTCGTAGATCATCTTGGAGTCGTGCAGCAGGCGCCCGATCAGGGTGCTCTTGCCGTCGTCCACGTTGCCGCAGGTGAGGAAGCGCAGCAGCTCTTTACGCTCATGCTGGGCCAGGTAGGCGAGGATGTCCTCGCTGATCAGATCAGATTGGTGACTCATTGCATTCAAGCTCCAAGCTGTAAGCTTCAAGCAGCAAGCTTGTCGGCGTACAGCTAGTTAGAAATTTTGTTGATCAACCCTGCAAGCATCCTGGAGAGCTCACGGGTTTCATTAATCCAGTCGTTAGCCGATTCAGCAGGCACGTATCCAATTTCACCAGCGATGATCAATTGCGTACGCAATTCCGCACAGGATGCTTTTGCTACGTTCAGGAACCAGACCTTTTCTCGACATGACTGCCGCTCCATGCCCTCCGCAATGTTGGAAGGTACCGAGACTGCAGAACGCGTGATTTGAGACTTGAACGCAAAGTCTCGGCAATCGGCAAAAGCCTGATACATCCCAACCGCAAGATCCTTGCTTCTCTGCCAAACCATCAACTTCTCAAAATCCACTGCGAGCGCTCCCGGCCCGCAGAGCAGGCGACAAACCACAAATTTCAGAAGCTACGCGTTCTGCTTCTGTCTTGCAGCTTGCCGCTTGTAACTTGAAGCTTAGAAATAGCCTTGGCGTTTTTTGTCTTCCATCGAGCCTGCACCATCGTGGTCGATGACGCGGCCCTGGCGCTCGGACGTGCGGGTCAGGAGCATTTCCTGAATGATGTCCGTCAGGGTCTCGGCTTCGGACTCGACCGCACCCGTCAACGGGTAGCAGCCCAGGGTACGGAAACGCACTTTCTTCTTGACGATGCGCGCCTTCTCTTCCTCGGAGAGGTGCTCGAGGATGCGTTCGTCATCGATCATGATCAGGGTGCCGTTCTTCTCGATCACTTCACGCTCGGCGGCGAAGTACAGCGGCACGATCGGGATGCCTTCGAGGTAGATGTACTGCCAGATGTCCAGCTCGGTCCAGTTGGACAGCGGGAACACACGGATCGACTCGCCCTTGTTGACCTTGCCGTTGTAGATGTTCCACAGCTCCGGGCGCTGGTTCTTCGGGTCCCAGCGGTGCTTGCTGTCGCGGAACGAGTACACGCGCTCTTTCGCGCGGGACTTCTCTTCGTCGCGGCGCGCGCCACCGAAAGCGGCGTCGAAGCCATGCTTGTCCAACGCCTGTTTCAGGCCCTGGGTCTTCATGATGTCGGTGTGCTTGGAGCTGCCATGGGTGAACGGGTTGATGCCCTGCGCCACACCCTCGGGGTTGACGTGGGTGATCAGCTCCAGGCCCATCTCCTCGACCATCTTGTCGCGGAAGCTGTACATCTCCTGGAACTTCCACTGGGTGTCGACGTGCATCACCGGGAACGGCAGCTTGCCCGGGAAGAAGGCCTTGCGCGCCAGGTGCAGCATGACCGCGGAATCCTTGCCGATCGAGTACAGCATCACCGGGTTGTCGAACTCGGCGGCCACCTCGCGGATGATATGGATGCTCTCCGCCTCCAGCTGTTTCAAGTGCGTCAGATTGTCGACCATGGCTACTCACGAAAAACGATCTTATGGACGGCCTGCGGGCCGTGTTCGAGCGAGCCACTTTATCACAGCGCCTGATTCTATTTAGGAGGCCGCCTAGATCGAAACAATCTAACGATATGACTGGGGGTTTGGGCCCTCAGGGGCTGCGTTGCGGCACTTTCGCCGGCAAGCCGGCTCCCACCGAGAACGTGTGCGCCACCCTGTGGGAGCTGGCTTGCCAGCGATGAGGCCGGTACAGGCGATCAAAGGCCTGAGCCTGCCAACAAACGGGCAATCAGATCGGGTTCGGGCAATCGATGAACAGGTGCTCCAGGGCAAACCGCCGTGCCAGGTAATCACCCAACGCCTGCACACCATAGCGCTCAGTGGCATGGTGCCCGGCTGCGATGAAACTGATGCCGTTCTCCCGGGCACTGTGGAAAGTCTGCTCCGACGCCTCGCCGCTGAGGAACAGGTCCACCCCCGCCGCGATGGCGGTATCGATGTAGCCCTGACCGCCGCCGGTGCACCAGCCGACCCGGCGGATCATCTGCTCGCCCTCGATCACCAGCGGCTCACGGCCCATGACCTCCTGCACCCGACGGGCGAAGTCACGCGCCGACAGAGGCTCAGCCAACGAGCCGACCAGGCCCACCACCTTGGGGTTGTTCGGGTCCAGCGGGCCTTCTACGGTGATGTCCAGCTGGCGCGCCAACTGCACGTTGTTGCCCACTTCGGGGTGCAGGTCCAGCGGCAGGTGGTAGGCCAGCAGGCTGATGTCGTGCTTGAGCAAGGTCTTCAGGCGGCGCTGCTTCATGCCGGTGATGCAAGGGTTTTCACCCTTCCAGAAGTAACCGTGGTGAACCAGCACCAGGTCGGCCTCGGCCTCGACGGCGGCATCGAGCAGTGCCTGGCTGGCGGTGACCCCCGTGACGATGCGGCTGACCTGCGGGCGACCCTCGACCTGCAGGCCGTTGGGGCAGTAATCCTGGATTTTTGCACTGGCCAGGTAGCGCTCGGCTTCCTCGACCAGGGTATTGAGGGCGACGGCCATGAAAAATCTCCTCGAAATCGGCGTTGCACCAGGGCACGAAGCCCTATAATGGCCGCCATTATGGGCCGTTGCCGGCGCAGGGGAAACCGGCGACAAGTGCTTGGGGGCAAGGCTGCGGTGCTGCCCTTCGCGGGTAAACCCGCTCCCACAGGGTTGGTGTGATCTCTGTGGGAGCGGGTTTACCCGCGAAGCAGCCACTGCGGTTTCAACCGTGCCGATCGACTTGTTCACGTGTATGATCGCGCGCGCTCGCACCCTGGGCCGCACCGATGTGGCCCCCGCCCTACTCCCAGGATTGATTCATGCTCAAGGCTCTGCGTTATTTCGGCTGGCCCCTGCTCACCGGCGTGTTGATCGCCTTGCTGGTCATCCAGCGCTTCCCGCAATGGGTCGGCCTGCCCAGCCAGGACGTCAACCTGCAGCAGGCCCCGCAGACTACCCGGATCATGCAGGGCCCGGTCTCCTATGCCGATGCCGTGACCCTGGCCGCCCCGGCGGTGGTCAACCTGTACACCACCAAGGTGGTCAACAAGAGCGCCCACCCGCTGTTCGAAGACCCGCAGTTCCGGCGTTTCTTCGGCGACAACCTGCCCAAGCAGCGGCGCTGGGAATCGAGCCTGGGTTCGGCGGTGATCATGAGCCCCGAGGGCTACCTGCTGACCAACAACCACGTCACCAGTGGTGCCGACCAGATCGTCGTGGCGCTCAAGGATGGCCGCGAAACCCTGGCCCGGGTCATCGGCAGTGACCCGGAAACCGACCTCGCGGTACTGAAGATCGACCTCAAGAACCTGCCGGCGATCACCATCGGCCGTTCGGACAACATCCACATCGGCGACGTCACCCTGGCCATCGGCAACCCCTTCGGCGTCGGTCAGACCGTGACCATGGGCATCATCAGCGCCACCGGCCGCAACCAGCTGGGCCTGAACAACTACGAAGACTTCATCCAGACCGACGCGGCGATCAACCCGGGCAACTCTGGCGGCGCGCTGGTCGATGCCAACGGCAACCTGGTGGGCATCAACACAGCGATCTTCTCCAAGTCCGGCGGTTCGCAAGGCATCGGCTTCGCCATCCCGGTCAAGCTGGCGCTGGAGGTGATGAAATCGATCGTCGAGCACGGCCAGGTGATCCGTGGCTGGCTGGGCATCGAAGTACAGCCGCTGAGCCAGGAGCTGGCCGAGTCGTTCGGCATGCAGGGGCGCCCGGGCATCGTCGTGGCGGGGATTTTCCGCGATGGCCCGGCGGCACGCGCGGGGCTGCAGTTGGGGGATGTGATCCTCAGCATCAATGGCGAGCCGGCCGGCGATGGCCGCAAGTCGATGAACCAGGTGGCGCGGATCAAGCCTACCGAAAAGATCACCATCGAAGTGGTTCGCAATGGTCAGCAGCTGAAGCTGATCGCCGAGGTGGGGCTGCGGCCACCACCGGCGCCGGTGGCCGCAAAAGAAGAGAACTGAGTTCGCTCGACGGGGGCTGCTGCGCAGCCCTTTCGCCGGCAAGCCGGCTCCCACAGCGTTGAGGTTGGTTCCCTGTGGGAGCCGGCTTGCCGGCGAAAGGGCCGCGAAGCGGCCCCAACTGCATCAATGCAGGATCTGGCTCAGGAACAACTTGGTCCGGTCACTGCGCGGCCGGTCGAAGAACTCGTCCGGCGCCGCCTGCTCGACGATCTCGCCCTTGTCCATGAAGATCACCCGGTTCGCCACGGTGCGGGCAAAGCCCATCTCGTGGGTCACGCAGAGCATGGTCATGCCGTCCTCGGCCAGGCTGACCATGGTGTCGAGCACTTCCTTCACCATCTCCGGGTCCAGCGCCGATGTCGGTTCGTCGAACAGCATGATCTTCGGCTTCATGCACAGCGCCCGGGCAATCGCCACGCGCTGCTGCTGACCACCGGACAACTGCCCCGGGTACTTGTGCGCCTGCTCTGGAATACGCACGCGCTCCAGGAAGTGCATGGCGATTTCCTCGGCCTTGCGCCGTGGCATCTTGCGTACCCACATGGGCGCCAGGGTGCAGTTCTCGAGGATGGTCAGGTGCGGGAACAGGTTGAAGTGCTGGAACACCATGCCCACCTCGCGGCGGATCGCCTCGATCTGCTTGAGGTCGTTGGTCAGCTCCACACCGTCGACGACAATGCGGCCCTGCTGGTGCTCTTCCAGGCGGTTGAGGCAGCGGATGGTGGTCGACTTGCCCGAGCCGGACGGCCCGCACAACACGATGCGCTCACCCTGGCGCACGTTCAGGTTGATGTCCTTGAGCACATGGAACTGGCCGTACCACTTGTTCACGCCCTGCATCTGGATGATGCCTTCGGGGCCGGCAGGCTGCTTGATCGCTTCACTCATTTTGAAACTCCTAACGCTTGTGGCCAGTGTCCAGCTTGCGCTCCAGGTGCATGGAGTAGCGGGACATACCGAAACAGAAAATCCAGTAAACCAGGGCCGCGAACACATAGCCCTCGGTCGCCATGCCAAGCCAGGCAGGGTCTGCCGTGGCTTGTCGAGTGCTGTTGAGCAGGTCGAACAGGCCGATGATGATCACCAGGCTGGTGTCCTTGAACAGGGCAATGAAAGTGTTGACGATGCCGGGGATCACCAGCTTGAGCGCCTGGGGCAGGATCACCAGGCCCATGGCCCGCCAGTAGCCCAGGCCCATGGCCGCAGCCGCTTCGTACTGGCCCTTGGGGATTGCCTGCAGGCCACCGCGGACCACCTCGGCGATATAGGCAGACTCGAACAGGATCACGAAGATCATCGCCCGCAACAGCTTGTCGAAGCTTGTCCCCTCGGGCATGAACAACGGCAGCATCACCGAAGACATGAACAGCACCGTGATCAACGGGATGCCGCGCCAGAACTCGATGAACGTCACCGAGACCGCCTTGACCACCGGCATCCTCGAGCGCCGCCCGAGGGCAAGCAGAATGCCCAGCGGCAGCGCCGCAGCAATACCCACAGTGGCAATCACCAGGGTCAGGGTCAGCCCACCCCATTGGGACGTCGGCACCAGGGTCAGGCCAAAGCTGCCACCGTGCAGCAACAGGTAGGCAAGAATCGGATACAGCACCAGGTAGCCGACGCCGTAGGGCACCTTGCGTGGGAAGCGCTTGATGAACAGCGGCGCCGCTGCGATCACGCCCAGCCAGACCGTCAGGTCGACACGCCAGCGTAGCTCGGCCGGGTAGTAGCCATACATGAACTGGCCGATGCGCTGCTGAATGAACACCCAGCAGGCACCTTCCTTCGTACAGTCCGCCCGGGTGGTGCCGGACCAGTTGGCCTCCAGGAACGCCCACTGCAGCAGGGGCGGCACAATCAGCCACACCAGGTAGATGGCAAACAGGGTCAGCAGGGTGTTGGCCCAGCTGGAAAACAGATTGGCGCGCATCCACGCCAGCACGCCGACGGTTTTCACCGGTGGCGGCATATCAGGTTTGAAAACATGGGAACTCATGCGCCTGCCCTCACCGCTCGATCAGCGCAATGCGCTTGTTGTACCAGTTCATCAGCAACGAAATGCTGATGCTGATCGTCAGATACACACCCATGGTGATCGCCATGACCTCGACAGATTGCCCCGTCTGGTTCAACACCGTGCCCGCGAACAGCGACACCAGCTCGGGGTAGCCGATCACCGCCGCCAGCGAGGAGTTTTTCGTCAGGTTCAGGTACTGGCTGGTCAGCGGCGGGATGATGACCCGCAGAGCCTGGGGAATGATCACCTTGCGCAGCGTTGGCCCTTCGCGCAGCCCGAGCGAGCGCGCCGCCTCGGTCTGGCCGTGGCTGACCGAACGAATACCGGCACGTACGATCTCGGCGATGAACGCCGCGGTGTAGATCGACAGGGCCAGGGTCAACGCCAGGAACTCGGGAATCAGCACCCAGCCGCCGACAAAGTTGAAGCCCTTGAGCTGTGGCACCTCCCACTGCAACGGGCTGCCGAACAGCAGCACGCTCATGGCGGGGATGCCGATGAACAGTGCCAGGCCTACCCAGAACTTGTGGAACGGTTGCCCGGTTTCATCGAAGCGCTTGTTGGCAAAGCGCACCATCAGCACGACCGCCACGATCGCCAGTACCACCGCCACCGCGAACGGCCAGGCGCCCTCGGCGATGGACGCACCTGGCATGTTCACGCCACGGCTACTGATGAAGAACATATCATCGATGTTGATGCTGCCCCGCGGCCCCGGCAACGCAGTGAACACCGCGAAGTACCAGAACAGGATCTGCAACAGCGGCGGGATGTTGCGGAAGGTCTCCACATACACCGTCGCCAGCTTGCTGATCACCCAGTTGGAGGACAAGCGGGCCACGCCGATGGTGAAGCCAAGCACGGTGGCGAGAATGATGCCGATGACACTCGCCAGCAAGGTATTGAGCAGGCCGACCAGCAATACCCGTGCGTAGGTATCGGCCTCGGTGTAGCCGATCAGATGCTGGGCGATGCCGAAACCGGCACTGCGCTCGAGAAAGTCGAAGCCCGAGGTAATGCCCCGGTGCTGCATGTTGGTCTGGGTGTTGTGAATGAGGTACCAGCCCAGACCGATCACACAGGCTACCGTGAGGATCTGGAACAGCCACGCGCGCACACGTGGATCACTAAGGGAAATCCCTTTCCGTGCGCCGATTTGATTTTGCATGAAGTGCCCCGAAAAGAAGGGTGTCGAACGACCCGCGGCGGCGGTATGCCGCCGCGAGGTGCAAGCATCAGCGCACTGGCGGTGCGTACTGGATGCCGCCGTTGTTCCACAGGGCGTTCAGGCCACGGTCGATCTCCAGCGGTGTGCTCTTGCCAAGGTTCTTCTCGAACACTTCACCGTAGTTGCCGACCTGCTTGACGATCTGCACCACCCAGTCCTTCGGCAGCTTGAGGTCCTTGCCGTACTCGCCGTCGGCGCCCAGCAGGCGGGCGACGTCAGGGTTCTTGGTGGCCTTGGCTTCGGCTTCGACGTTCTTCGAGGTGATCCCCGCCTCTTCGGCATTGAGCATGGCGTAGAGGGTCCACTTGACGATGCTGAACCACTCCTCATCGCCTTTGCGCACCACCGGGCCTAGGGGCTCCTTGGAGATGGTTTCCGGGAGCACCACGTAGTCGGCCGGAGAGGCCAGCTTGGAGCGCTGGGCGAACAGCTGCGACTTGTCGGAGGTGAGCACGTCGCAACGGCCCGACTCCAGCGACTTGGCGCTCTCGTCAGAGGTGTCGAAGGTGATCGGGGTGTATTTCAGGCCATTGGCGCGGAAGTAGTCGGAGACGTTCAGCTCGGTGGTGGTACCGGCCTGGATGCAGATGGTGGCGCCGTCGAGCTCCTTGGCGCTGGAAACACCGAGCTTCTTGTTCACCAGGAAACCGACACCGTCGTAGTAGGTGACGCCGGCGAACACCAGGCCCATGCCGGCATCGCGCGAGCTGGTCCAGGTGGTGTTGCGCGACAGCACGTCGACTTCGCCGGACTGCAGCGCGGTGAAACGTTCCTTGGCGTTGAGCTGGCTGAACTTGACCTTGGTGGCGTCACCGAACACGGCAGCGGCCACTGCACGGCAGACGTCGGCGTCGATGCCGACGATCTTGCCTTGTGCATCAGGTACGGAGAAGCCCGGAAGACCATCGCTCACGCCACACTGGACGAAGCCCTTCTTCTTCACCGCATCGAGGGTGGCGCCGGCCTGGGCGAAGCTGGTGGCGCCTAGCGCAGCGGCGGCGGTCAGGACTGCCAGGGTGGTTTTCAACATCTTCATCAACAACCTCCAAATCGCTCTTGTTGTACGAGCCGGAATTGCACCGCACCCTTATGAGGCGCATCCGACCCCGTGTTGGCTTGTTTTTGGGTCAATTGGCGCAATGAGCTGTTCTATGACAGCCTTTATATCCACACGAGGGGTGTTACCGTGACTGGCCCACTCCTTCGCATGACAAGGTCATAGCAAAGGGCGTACCACAGTTGCTGGCTTAAGCGATTAAGCGGGCGTCAAGTAGGAAAAGTTGTAGAGTTGCGACATCTTTTTCTGGCATTAACCTCCACCGCCTTCTTTTTACGCACTCATTACGTTCGCACGCACTTTTTCGGAGCAGTCATGACCAACCCGCTGATTCTCGAACCCCAGAACACCGCCGACGCCTGTGTGATCTGGTTGCACGGCCTGGGGGCCGACCGTTACGACTTCCTACCGGTGGCCGAGTTTCTCCAGGAGCGCCTGCTCAGCACCCGCTTCGTCATGCCCCAGGCCCCTACCCGCCCGGTGACCATCAACGGCGGCTATGAAATGCCCAGCTGGTACGACATCAAGGCCATGACCCCGGCACGGGCCATCGACGAAGCGCAGCTCGAGGAGTCGGCCGCGCAGATCATCGCGCTGATCAAGGCCGAGCAGGCCAAGGGCATCAACCTGTCGCGGATCATCCTGGCGGGCTTTTCCCAGGGTGGCGCCGTGGTGCTGCACACCGCCTATATAAAGTGGCAGGAAGCGCTGGGCGGGGTGATTGCCCTGTCCACCTACGCCCCGACCTTCACCGAGAGCCTGCAACTGAGCGCCTGCCAGCAGCGCACGCCCGCGCTGTGCCTGCACGGCGTGCATGACCCGGTGGTGATCCCATCGATGGGCCGCACGGCATTCGAATACCTCAATACCTGGGGTGTGGCCGCGCAATGGCACGAATACCCGATGGAACACGAGGTGGCGGTGGCCGAGCTGAACGATATCCATGACTGGCTGAACCGCCAGTTGCAGTGAGCCTGTAGCCGCCCGAGCATTGCACTACGCCGCGCCCGATTCTTGCATTACACTGCCCGGCGTACATTCCTTAATCAATTGACGAGATGATCGTGCTCAAGGCACTCAAGAAAATATTCGCCAAGGGAGACGCCGCGCCGCCAGCCGCCGAGCCCGTCGCCGTGACCCCGCCCGCGCCGGCACCACAACCGGCCGCAGAAAATACAGCGCCACGCGCCAGCGCCAAGCCCAAAGCCGCGCCGGCCGCCGCCGACCAGCCGGCCACCGAGCCCGCCCCCACGCAGCAGCCCGCCACGCCAAAGCCGCGGCGCGAGCGCAAGCCCAAACCCCAGGCCAGCCTGTGGAAGCCCGAAGACTTCGTGGTCGAGCCGCAAGAGGGCAAGACCCGCTTCCACGATTTCAAGCTCTCCAACGAGCTGATGCACGCCATCCACGACCTCGGTTTCCCGTATTGCACGCCGATCCAGGCCGGCGTACTGGGCTACACCCTGCGTGGCCAGGACGCCATTGGTCGGGCCCAGACCGGCACCGGCAAAACCGCCGCGTTCCTGATCTCGATCATCTCGCAGCTGCAGCAGACCCCGCCGCCCAAAGAGCGCTACATGGGCGAACCGCGCGCGCTGATCATCGCCCCGACCCGCGAGCTGGTGGTGCAGATCGCCAAGGACGCCGTGGCCTTGACCAAATACAGCGGCCTGAACGTGATGAGCTTCGTCGGCGGCATGGACTTCGACAAGCAGCTCAAGGCCCTCGAAGCCCGCCACTGCGACATCCTGGTGGCCACGCCGGGCCGTCTGCTGGACTTCCAGCAGCGTGGCGAAGTGCACCTGGACATGGTCGAGGTAATGGTGCTGGACGAAGCCGACCGCATGCTCGACATGGGCTTCATCCCCCAGGTACGGCAGATCATCCGCCAGACCCCGCCGAAGAGCGAGCGCCAGACCCTGCTGTTCTCCGCCACCTTCACCGAAGACGTGATGAACCTGGCCAAGCAGTGGACCACCAACCCGGCCATCGTCGAGATCGAGCCGGAGAACGTCGCCAGCGAAACCGTCGAGCAGCACGTCTACGCGGTAGCCGGCAGCGACAAGTACAAACTGCTGTACAACCTGGTCACCCAGCACAAATGGGAACGGGTGATGGTGTTCGCCAACCGCAAGGACGAAGTGCGGCGCATCGAGGAAAAACTGGTGCGCGACGGCATCAACGCCGCCCAGCTTTCCGGCGACGTGCCGCAGCACAAGCGCATCCGTACCCTGGAAAACTTCCGCGAAGGGCGCATCACCGTGCTGGTGGCCACCGATGTGGCCGGCCGTGGCATCCACATCGACGGCATCAGCCATGTGATCAACTTCACCCTGCCGGAAGACCCGGACGACTACGTGCACCGCATTGGCCGTACTGGCCGCGCGGGTGCCGAGGGTGTGTCGATCAGCTTCGCCGGTGAGGACGACTCCTACCAGTTGCCGGCGATCGAGGAACTGCTGGGGCGCAAGATCAAGTGCGAGATGCCCCCGGACGAGCTGCTCAAGCCAGTGCCGCGCAAAGGGCACTGAGGCACAGCGCAACTCGCTGCACTGTCACATTTGTTGGGGCTGCTCTGCAGCCCTTCGCGGGTCAAGCCCGCTCCTACAGGAATCGCGCAATTCTTGAGAGATGCGCAGTACCTGTGGGAGCGGGCTTGACCCGCGAAGGGCCGCAGGGCGGCCCCAATTGCTTTGCTTGACCGCGCTGTCCGTACCCGCGATATTGCTCCAAAGAACAAAAAGTCCATAATGGACTAAATTGTTTATCAGGAGCCGTCCATGCCCACGCCCCTCGTCATCGATCAACAACACGCCCGCCACCTGCTCGGCCAGCTGGACGTGCCGCAGATCCTGCGCAAGCTGTTCCGCGACCTGGCCGCAGGCGAAGCGGTACAGCCCCCTCAGCAACTGGTGGAGTTCCCCGCCGGGCGCGGCGACTTCATCAACTATGGCGGGGTGCTGGCCGAGGAGCGCGTCTACGGGATCAAGACTTCACCCTACATCGTCCGCGAGCAGGGCCCGCTGGTGACGGCCTGGACCCTGCTGATGTCGATGGACAGCGGCCAGCCGCTGCTGCTGTGCGACGCTGGCGAGCTGACCACCGCGCGCACCGCCGCCACCACCGCCGTGGCCGTCGACGCCCTGGCCCCGCCCCAGGCCCGGCGCCTGACCGTAATCGGCAGCGGCGCCATTGCCCGCGCCCACCTGCACTACGTGCGTGGCCTGCGCCAGTGGCAGGACATCCGCCTGTTCTCGCCAAGCCTCGCCCGGCAAAGCGCCGCGCAACGCCAGCAACTGACCGACCTGGACGATCGCCTGCAACTGGCCGACAACCTGGAGCAGGCGCTGGTCGATGCCGACGTGATCATGCTGTGCACCTCCTCGGCCGGCCCGGTGATCGACCCCGACCAGTTGAGCAAGCCGGCACTGATCACCTCGATCAGCACCAATGCCGTGCGTGCCCATGAGGTGCCCCCGGCCAGCCTGCAGCATATGGATGTGTACTGCGATTACCGGGTGACCACCCCAGGCAGCGCCGGCGAAATGCTGATCGCCGCCGAGCAGACCGGCTGGCAGCCCGAGGCAATCATCGGCGACCTTGCGCAACTGCTCAGCGGCCAGGCGCCCGTGCCGAGCTACCAGCGCCACGCCTTCTTCCGCTCCATTGGCCTTGGCCTGGAAGACATCGCCCTGGCCAATGCCCTGTATCGCCTGCAACAGGCCAGCTGAGGCCCGCACGGATGACGCGCCGCCGTGATTGCGGCACACTCCCAGCGCCCTTGGCACAAGGGCGCTGATACCCCATGGAGCCTGCCACGATGCCTTCACCTAGCCCCGACCCGGCCCTGGACAACTACCGGGCCATCGCCGACGCGATCGCCACCCTGTTCTTCCCCCATGCCGAGGTGGTGCTGCACGACCTGCGCAGCCAGAAGATCGACTACATCGCCAACAACCTGTCCAAACGCGAGATCGGCGACGATGCCGCCCTGGAAGACCTGCTTGAGCCCGGCACCGACGAAACCAACATCGGCCCCTACGAGAAGCTCAACTGGGACGGGCAGAAGATCCGTTCGCTGAGCACCGTGCTGCGCGACAGCGCAGGCAAGCCGCTGGCGGTGCTGTGCATCAACCTGAATATCTCGCTGTTCGAAAACGCCCGGGCGGCGCTGGACCTGTTCCTCTCGCCGAGCCGGCTGATCCCCCAGCCCGATGCGCTGTTCCGCGACGACTGGCAGGAACGCATCAACACCTTCCTCAATGGTTGGCTGCGCGAGCACCAGTTGAGCCTGAGCGTGCTCAACCGCGACCACAAGCGCGAGCTGGTGCTGGCCCTGCATGCCGAGGGCGCGTTCAAAGGCAAGAGTGCGGCCAACTACGTGGCCAATGTGCTGGGGATGGGACGGGCGACGGTGTACAAGCACCTGAAGGAGCTCAAGGCCTGAAACGGCTCAGGCCTTGAACCCAGGGCGGCTCAGTCGCCGTAGATGTCCGACTTGAAGTACTTGCCCTGGATCTTCTGGTACTCGCCACTGGCCCGCAGTGCGTCGATGGCGCCGTTGAGCTGGCTGACCAACTCGCCGTTGCCCTTGCGCACGGCAATGCCGGCACCTTCGCCAACGTATTTCGGGTCCTTCAGCTCCGGGCCGACGAAGGCGTAGTCGGCGCCGCGCGGCATCGACAGGAAGTCATCCAGCGGGATGGTGTCGGCGAAGATCGCATCCACCCGCCCCGATGCCAGGTCCATGTAGATCTCTTCGTTGTTGCTGTAGCGCTTGACCTTGACGCCCTTGGGCTCGAGCACTTCGGTGGCGTAGCGGTCGGTAGTGGTGGCGCGCTGCACACCGATGGTCTTGCCGACTAGGCTCTGGTACTGGTCATCGACCGCCGCGCCCTTCTTCATCACCAGCCGTGACGAGGTGAAGTAGTACTTGTGGGTGAAGTCCACGGACTTCTTGCGCTCGTCGGTGATGGTCATCGACGACAGGGCGGCGTCGATCTTCTTCACCTTCAGCGACGGGATCAGCCCGTCGAACTCGACCTCGTTCCACACGCACTTGACCTTGAGCTGCGCGCACAGGGCGTTGCCGATGTCATAGTCGAAACCGACGATTTCGCCCTTGTCGTTCTTCGAGGCAAACGGCGGGTAGGCGGCTTCGATGCCAATACGCAGCACCGGCTCGGCGGCGAACAGGTTGCTGCCGGCCAACAGGCCCAGGGCCAGACCACTGATCAGGGTGATTTTCTTCATCGGAATCTCGCTCGCTCATTATTGGAGGTTGTGGTGCAAGACAGAGGTAAAGACAAAGGCCGCAAGGCCGTATGGAATCATTTTGTACTTATGATTCCATACTGGACTTTTTTGTCTTGAAACTCAACCACCTCCGAGACGAAATGCACGCCCCGAAAAAGCTGGTTCACCAACGCCGGGCAGCGTCCTCATCGCTCTGCTTGCCCTCGACCCAGCGCGGGCCGTCGCCGGTCTGTTCTTTCTTCCAGAACGGCGCCCGGGTCTTGAGGTAATCCATGATGAAGTTGCAGGCGTCGAATGCCGCCTGGCGGTGTGCGCTGGCCACCCCGACGAACACGATCGGCTCGCCCGGCTCCAGGGCTCCGATGCGGTGCAACACCTCGACCTTGAGCAGCGGCCAGCGCTGCTCGGCCTCGACCACGATCTTGGCCAGGGCCTTCTCGGTCATGCCCGGGTAGTGCTCGAGGAACATCCCCGCCACGTCCTGGCCATCGTTGAAATCGCGCACGTAGCCGACAAAGCCGACCACCGCACCCACGCCGACGTTGGCGGCGTGCATGGCGTTGACCTCGAACCCCGGGTCGAACGCCGCCTCCTGCACACGTACGGCCATGGTCAGCCTCCGGTCACCGGCGGGAAGAACGCGACTTCGTCGCCCTCCTCCAGCGGCTCATCGAGCCTGCACAGTTCTTCGTTGCGTGCGCACATCAGGTTCTGCTCGGCCAGCACGGCGTACTGCCCGCCCTTGGCCACAAGAGCCTGGCGCACATCGTCCAGCACCTTGAAGGTGCCCTCCACCCGCTCGTCATCGACGCCCAGCAATTCGCGATAGCGGGCGAAATACATGACCTTGACCTTCATCACCCCTCCACCTTGTAGTGGCCGCTCTTGCCGCCGACCTTCTCCAGCAGGCGCACCTGCTCGATGACCATGCCTTTGTCCACCGCCTTGCACATGTCGTAGAGGGTCAGCGCGGCGACACTGGCCGCGGTCAGCGCTTCCATCTCGACGCCGGTCTGCCCGGCCAGCTTGCAGCGCGCGACGATATGCACCACGTCCTCGCCCTCGGCCGCCAGCTCGACCTTGACGCTGGTGAGCATCAACGGGTGGCACAGCGGGATCAGGTCACTGGTCTTCTTCGCCGCCTGGATGCCAGCGATACGCGCCACGGCGAACACGTCACCCTTGGGGTGTTCGCCATCGACGATCATGCGCAAGGTGGCCGGCAACATGCGCACCCGCGCCTCGGCCAACGCCTCGCGTGCGGTCACGGCTTTTTCAGTGACGTCGACCATGTTGGCGCGCCCCTGGGAATCAAGATGAGTCAGCACAGCTCTGCTCCTGTGAAGGGAAAGCAGAGTGTAAACCCGTGGGTCAGGTTTGAGCAGAGGGCAGCGCGGGGCAAGTCGCATCGGCGGTATGCCGATACGACTTGCCCCGCGAAGTATTACAGATGCGACTCGGCGTACTCGGCCAGTACCGAGCGCGGCACACCCTGCAGGGTGATGTGCACGCCGTGGGGGAAGTCCTTGAAGCGTTCGGTCAGGTAGGTCAGCCCGGAACTGGTGGCCGACAGGTAGGGGGTGTCGATCTGCGCCAGGTTGCCCAGGCAGACCACCTTGGAACCTGCACCGGCACGGGTGATGATGGTTTTCATCTGGTGCGGGGTGAGGTTCTGGCACTCGTCGATCAGGATCAGGCTCTGCTGGAAGCTGCGCCCGCGGATGTAGTTCATCGACTTGAACTGCAGCGGGACCCTTTCAAGGATGTACTCGACGCTGCCGTGGGTGCTCTCGTCATCCATGTGCAAGGCTTCGAGGTTGTCGGTGATGGCGCCCAGCCAAGGCTCCATCTTCTCCGCCTCGGTGCCCGGCAGGAAGCCGATCTCCTGGTCCAGCCCCTGCACGCTGCGGGTGGCGATGATGCGCCGGTAACGCTTGCTGACCATGGTCTGCTCGATGGCCGCGGCCAGTGCCAGGATGGTCTTGCCGGAACCGGCGGCGCCGGTCAGGTTGACCAGGTGGATATCCGGGTCGAGCAAGGCGAACAGCGCCAGGCTCTGATGGATGTCGCGCGGTTTCAGGCCCCAGGCCTCCTGGTGCAGCAGCGGCTCCTGATGCAGGTCGAGCAGCAGCAGTTCGCTGTCGCGGATGCCCTTGACCCAGCCGACGAAGCCCTGCTCATCGATGATGAACTCATTGATGTGCACAGCCGGCAGGTTGTCGATCATCTGTACCCGGTGCCAGGTGCGGCCCCGCTCCTGACGGGTGTCGACCTTGCTGACCCGGTCCCAGAAGGAGCCGGTGACCGAGTGGTAGCCCTTGGACAGCAAGGACACGTCGTCGACCAGCTGGTCGGTGCTGTAGTCCTCGGCGGCAATCCCGCAGGCGCGCGCCTTCAGGCGCATGTTGATGTCTTTGGTGACCAGCACCACGTCCAGGTCCGGGCGCTTGGCGCGCAGGTCCAGCAACTGGTTGATGATGATGTTGTCGGCAAGGTTTTCGGGGAGCAGGCGGTTCGGCTCGTTGCGCGTGCTCATGAGGATGGACAGGAAGCCCTTGGGCCCGCTCTTGCCGCGCTGGATCGGGACACCTTTCTCCACATCGCTGGGCGAGGCGTCGCCCAGGGTCTGGTCGATCAGGCGGATGGCCTGGCGACATTCGGCGGCGATGGTGTGTTTACCGGTCTTGAGCTTGTCGAGTTCCTCCAGCACCGTCATCGGCAAGGCGACATGGTGCTCCTCGAAGTTGAGCAGGGCGTTAGGGTCGTGAATCAGGACGTTGGTATCGAGCACATACAGGATTGGCTGGTTGGAGGAAGGGTTGCGTCCTTGGTCATCCATACTCGGTCACCTTATGTGAAAGCCACACGGCGCGAACGGCTGCGCCGCAGAGTGACTGCCGTTTCCCCCGTATCCGCGTTGTTACGGGCGGGGACTTCACCTGACAAGGCTGGCGTGGATGACGCCACCTGTGCTGCAGGTTTCGGCTGTCTGGTTCCTTGATACCGCAAAAACCATGACGGTAAAAAGTCTTTTTACGCACAGATGAAGTTTATTTTTCCGATTGACGAACAGGGCTTGGCGTGAGGGTTGGGTAGGACTACGCTCAGAGATCAAATGCCGTGTTTTAGCTGGTTTTTTGGTGATCCTTTCAGACATTGCAGCGCCTATGAGATCGAGCGCCGCCCGCGCGGCGCATCGCTGGCAAGCCAGCTCCCACATCTGTTTCGGGCCAATCACTCCAGCAAGTTCATCACTGTCCGCCTTGTTGGTTCGACTCGATATTGAGGTGGGCACCACTGGCGCCTCGCCGGACTCAAGACATGCACCAAGGCGGGCAGCGGTACCTTCACAGGCATAATTGGCCCGAAACAAATGTGGGAGCTGGCTTGCCAGCGATGCGCCGCGCGGGCGGCGCTCGATCTCAAGAGCGCTGCAAATCCATCGCCCTACACCTAGCCGCCATCATGCAATCAACAGCCAAACCTACTCAGCCAACCCATACTCCCGACACCCCTCCCAGCCAATCCCGCTCTGCGCCGTATGCTGCAACAGCCACTCCAGCGCCGGCTGCGCCTTGGGCAGGTGGTCGCGGAACTGGATCACCCCCTTGCGCCACAGCAGCATCAGGGTCATCACCCGCTGCGCCGAGGCCTCGGCGGTCAACGGCCCGTCATCCTGGGCATCGATATCCCACAACGACACCCGCAACCGCTGGCTGGCCATGAACGCCTCGCCATCCCCGCGGCGCTGCCCGTAGGGCGGGCGGAACAACGGCACATATTGCGCTGGCAGGTCCGCCTGAACCCGCGCCTGGCTGCGCCGCAGCGAGTCCTGCCAGCCCTGCCACTGGGCATGGGAACGGTACTCCCAGCCCTGGATGCCCACGCACTGGCCTGCATACAGCCCGGCCAGCGCGCCACTGTCACGGCGCTGCTGCAGCCGATTGCCCAGCACGAAGAAGATGCCGTCGAGCTTCTGCCGGCGCAGATAGTCGGCCAGGCCATCGGTATTGCCACCCACAGGGCCGGGGCCGCCGACGAAGCTCAGGAGGAACATGCGGTCGTTCAGCTCATCGCCGTTTCGCTCGCGCGCGGACAGCTTTTCCACCTCGCTGGAGGTCTGCGGGAACACCGCCGCCTTGCGCAGCAGTTCGTCCAGGTAGCGGGTGTAGAACTGGTGGCTGGGCTCGATCCAAGTGGCGTAGAACTTGCCGACTTCTGCGGCAAATGTGGCCGATTTCATGCGCAAATCAGCCATTGACTCCAACGGATAGCAAAACGACGCATCCTGCTCGCAACTCTGCTGCGCCTGCTGATAGTTGCTCCACAGCCGCTGCCACATGCGCGCCCGCAGCGCACGGATCACCGGCAGGTTGACCTGGCGCAAGCCCAGGCGCTCCGCCAGCGCCTGCTCATCGAGCATCTCGCTTTCCTGAAGCACCCGGGCAAACGAAAGGATCTCGGCGCGCGAGGCCACGTCGAACAACGCCGGGCTGTCGAGTTTTTCGGGCCACAGGCTGCGCTCGAAGCTGACGAAATCTGCAGGAGCAGCCTGCACGCCCAGGCTCAGCAGCCCGGCCAGCAAGGCAAAAGCGATACGCACGATGAACGGTCTCCATGAAGGCATGCCGCGCACTATAGCGCGACGCCCGGCGAAACTCCGTGGCCATGTGCCCTGGCTATCGTCGCCATAGTTTGGCGTTGCCCCGCCAGCCCCGTAGAATCCGCCGATTGATTCCAGGAGCCGACCCGATGCTGACGGTGATTTCCCCCGCCAAGACCCTCGACTACGACACCCCGCCGGTAACCCAGCGCCACACCTTGCCCCAGTACCTGGACGACTCCCAGGCGTTGATCATGCAGTTGCGCGAGCTGTCGCCGGCCCAGATCAGCGAACTGATGCACCTCTCCGACAAGCTCGCCGGCCTCAATGCCGCGCGCTTCGGCAGCTGGACCCCGGATTTCACCCCGGCCAACGCCAAGCAGGCGCTGCTGGCATTCAAGGGTGATGTGTACACCGGCCTGGACGCCGAAAGCCTCGGCGAAGACGACTTCAGCTATGCCCAGGAGCACCTGCGCATGCTCTCCGGCCTGTACGGCCTGCTGCGCCCGCTGGACCTGATGCAGCCCTACCGCCTGGAAATGGGCACCAAGCTGGCCAATGCCCGCGGCAAGGACCTGTATGCCTTCTGGGGCACGCGCATCAGCGAGTGGCTGAACCAGGCCCTGGCCGAACAGGGTGACGACGTGCTGCTCAACCTGGCCAGCAACGAGTACTTCAGCGCGGTGAAGAAGAGCGCCTTGAAGGCGCGGGTGATCAATGTCGACTTCAAGGACCTGAAGAACGGCCAGTACAAGATCATCAGCTTCTACGCCAAGAAGGCCCGCGGGATGATGAGCCGCTTCGTGATCGAGCAGCGCATCAACGACCCCGAGCAGCTCAAGCGCTTCGATGTGCAGGGCTACTACTACAGCGCCGAGCAGTCCAAGCCTGATCACCTGGTGTTCCTGCGCGATCACGCCGAAGACTGATACCTGCGCCCTGGTGTTCGCCGGGAGTTCTTCAGCGCCTACCAGATCGAGCGCCGCCCGCGCGGCGCATCGCTGGCAAGCCAGCTCCCACATCTGTTTCGGGCCAGTTACTCCTGTGAGTTCATCACTGTCCGCCTTGTTGGTACGACGCGGTTTCAGCGTGGGCGTTGCCGCCGCGCCACATGACTCAAGACATGCACCAAGGCGGGTAGCGGTACCCTTACAGGCATAATTGGCCCGAAACAAATGTGGGAGCTGGCTTGCCAGCGATGCGCCGCGCGGGCGGCGCTCGATCTCATAAGCGCCGCAAAATTGTCGGCGAGCCCCCGCCCTTCACACCCCAAATACGCCAATACTCAGACGCCCAAAAACCACCACCCATACCTTTATCGCAAAACGCCATAAGACCGTTCGTACTTTTTTGACGAATTTTGAAAAATATTTTCGAATGCTGGCATATAAGCATCCCGCTTGGTTTTCGCCCTTTATAGCCGGGGGTGAAACTAGCGCGTGCCATCAAAGTGAAAGTATTTGCCACTGAAAAAATATTTAGAAATCTTTCATCCGCGCCGAACCCGGCCAGGAACTTCTACCGCGCCGCATGGCTCATAGCACCCGTAACAAGTTTCAAGCGCCGCAGCGTGAGAGATGACTTACAGATGACAAAGTGCCGCTATCGCGCACAACCAACAAACTTCAAAGGCGGTACAGGAAGTGCCAAAAGCCATTATCCATGCAGGAGACAAGCGCCCCTAACATACGTCCTAGTGGTTGATTTCAAAGGATTTATCCACTTGAAAAAACAAGCACAGCAGTACGCATACGGCGAACTGCAATAAAGACGGCTGCATTTCAGGGCACGCCTTATTAATACTGGCCTTAGCTTGCCAACGTTGAGTGCATAACTTTCTGCGCTCCGGATTTATTCATGCCTGCGCACGGTGAAGTGTCAATTCGCCAGGGAGCCGTGCGCCCGAAAACTGCTGGTCAATCAACCCGGCTGGCTCTTTCGAACAAGGGCTGGCGTGATAAACACACGAGGTGAATGCGATGCGTATCAGCATCTTTGGTTTGGGTTATGTGGGTGCAGTCTGTGCCGGTTGCCTGTCGGCACGCGGCCATGAAGTGATTGGTGTGGACGTGTCCAGCACCAAGATCGACCTGATCAACCGGGGCAAGTCGCCCATCGTCGAGCCGGGCCTGGAAGCACTGCTGCAACAGGGCGTGGCCAATGGCCGCCTGCGTGGCACCACCGATTTCGCCGAAGCCATCCGTGCCAGCGACGTGTCGATGATCTGCGTCGGTACCCCGAGCAAGAAAAACGGCGACCTGGGCCTGGAGTACATCGAGTCGGTGTGCCGCGAAATCGGCTACGTACTGCGCGACACCAGCCGCCGCCACACCATCGTGGTGCGCAGCACCGTGCTGCCGGGCACCGTCAAGAACGTGGTGATCCCGATCCTCGAGGACTGCTCGGGCAAGAAGGCCGGCGTCGACTTCGGCGTCGCGGTCAACCCCGAGTTCCTGCGTGAAAGTACCGCGATCAAGGACTACGACCAGCCACCGATGACCGTCATCGGCGAACTGGACAGCGCCAGCGGCGACGTGCTGCAAGCACTGTACGAAGAGCTCGACGCCCCGGTGATCCGCAAGCCGATCGAAGTGGCCGAGATGATCAAGTACACCTGCAACGTGTGGCACGCCACCAAGGTGACCTTCGCCAACGAGATCGGCAACATCGCCAAGGCCGTGGGCGTCGACGGCCGCGACGTGATGGACGTGGTCTGCCAGGACAAGGTGCTCAACCTGTCCCAGTACTACATGCGCCCGGGCTTCGCCTTCGGCGGCTCGTGCCTGCCCAAGGACGTGCGCGCCCTCACCTACCGCGCCGCCAGCCTGGATGTGAAGGCACCGCTGCTCGACTCGCTGATGCGCAGCAACGAATCCCAGGTACAGAACGCCTTCGACATCATCGAAAGCCACGACAAGCGCAAGGTCGCCCTGCTCGGCCTGAGCTTCAAGGCCGGTACCGACGACCTGCGCGAAAGCCCGCTGGTCGAACTGGCCGAGCGCCTGATCGGCAAGGGCTACCAGCTCGACATCTACGACCAGAACGTCGAGTACGCCCGGGTGCACGGCGCCAACAAGGACTACATCGAGTCGAAGATCCCCCACGTCTCCTCGCTGCTCAACGCCAACTTCGAGCAGGTGGTCAACGACGCCGAGATCATCGTCCTGGGCAACCGTGACGAGCAGTTCCGCGCCCTCGCCCAGCAAGCGCCGGAAGGCAAGCAAGTGATCGACCTGGTCGGGTTCATGAGCAAGCCAACCTGCACCACCAGCCGTACCGAAGGTATCTGCTGGTAACCCCGGCCGGGCGGCGCGTCCCTCCCCAGCG
The DNA here is from genome assembly GCF_050586605.1 of Pseudomonas sp. ES1. Lineage (NCBI taxonomy): Bacteria > Pseudomonadati > Pseudomonadota > Gammaproteobacteria > Pseudomonadales > Pseudomonadaceae > Pseudomonas > Pseudomonas sp. ES1. The sequence continues at coordinate 39,708 of NZ_JBOBDM010000044.1, forward strand.
CGCCGCCCGTCCACCCCCGAATTCTCGACGGATGCCGAACATGCAAAGGTTCCAGACAGTGCTGTTGCAGTGCGCCGGCTGGCTGCTCTACATGAGCCTGCTCATGCTGATCGCCCTGGCCCTGCCCAGCGATATCTTCGATTCGCAGTCGAAGCACTTCATCTTCCTGGTCGGTGCTGTCGGCATCTGGCGCTACTCCATGGGCGCAACCCATTTCATCCGCGGCATGATCTTCCTGTACCTCGTCTACCCCTACCTGCGCCGCAAGGTGCAGAAGCTGGGCTCCGCGGCCGACCCGTCGCACGTGTACCTGATGGTCACCAGCTTTCGCATCGACGCCCTGACCACCGCCCAGGTGTACAGCTCGGTGATCCGCGAGGCGATCGACTGCGGCTTCCCCACCACCGTGGTCTGCTCGCTGGTGGAAAAGTCCGACGAGCTGCTGGTGAAGAGCCTGTGGGCCAAGTACAACCCGCCCGCCCACGTCGCCCTGGACATCGTGCGCATCGCCGGCACCGGCAAGCGCGACGGCCTGGCCTACGGTTTTCGCGCCATCTCGCGGATGCTGCCCGACGACCACGCCGTGGTGGCGGTGATCGACGGTGACACCGTGCTCGGCGAGGGCGTGGTCCGCAAGACCGTGCCCTGGTTCAAGCTCTACCCCAACGTCGGCGGCCTGACCACCAACGAATTCTGCGAAGTGCGCGGCGGCTACATCATGAGCGAGTGGCACAAGCTGCGCTTCGCCCAGCGCCACATCAACATGTGCTCGATGGCCCTCTCCAAGCGCGTGCTGACCATGACCGGGCGCATGTCGATGTTCCGCGCAAGCGTCGTGACCGACCCCGAGTTCATCGCCGATGTGGAAAGCGACTCGCTGATGCACTGGCGCCTGGGCCGCTTCAAGTTCCTCACCGGCGACGACAAGTCGAGCTGGTTCAGCCTCATGCGCCTGGGCTACGACACCTTCTACGTGCCGGACGCGGCGATCAACACGGTCGAGCACCCGCCGGAGAAGAGCTTCGTCAAGGCCAGCCGCAAGCTGATGTACCGCTGGTACGGCAACAACCTGCGGCAGAACTCCCGCGCCCTCGGCCTGGGCCTCAAGCGCCTGGGGCTGTTCACCAGCATCGTGCTGTTCGACCAGCGCGTGTCGATGTGGACCAGCCTGCTGGGCTTGACCGTGGCAGTGATCGCCAGCTTCAAGTTCGGCCTGCAGTTCCTGCTGGTGTACCTGCTGTGGATCGGCATCACCCGCCTGATCCTGACGATCATGCTGCTGTGCTCGGGCCACAGCGTCGGCCCCGCCTACCCGCTGATTCTCTATTACAACCAGATCGTCGGCGCGGTGATGAAGATCTACGTGTTCTTCCGCCTCGACAGGCAGTCCTGGACCCGCCAGCCCACTGCCCTCAAGCGCGACCTCGCCAGCTTTCAACAATGGTTCAACACCTGGTCCTCGCGGACCATGACCTTCTCGGCCGCGAGCATCTTCGTCGCCGTGCTGTTCATGGTCGTGTGAGCCCAACCCGGATCGGATAACAGGAACGAAATCGCCATGAATACCGCCGTGAACGTCAATGTCGTGCATGAGTCCGAAGCGCAGCGCCAGCACGCCCGGGTACGTATCCCCGCCAAGCTGCGCTACCTGGACGGCAACCGCGAGCCGCACGATGTGAAGGTGGACGATCTTTCCGCCGGGGGCCTGTCCTTCCACGCCAAGAAACCGCTCGCCGAAGGCGAAGTGCTGCGCGGGCGCCTGCAGTTCGTGGTCGACAACCTGGGGCTGTCGATGGACGTCGAGCTGCTGGTACGCACCAGCAGCCGCGACAGCGGCCGCACCGGCACCGAGTTCCAGAACCTGGAGCCGCGCGACATCGCCACCCTGCGCCACATCATCACCAGCCACCTGTCCGGTGAATTGATCAGCGTCGGCGACGTGCTCAGCACCCTGCAACGCGACAACTTCACCAAGGCGCGCAAGCAGAACAACACAGGCTCCGGCCTCTCGGCCTTCGGCCGCCTGCGGGCGGTCACCGTCACCGCCGGCGTGTTCGTGGTCGGCCTGGTGGCCTTCGGTTTCGTCGCCAAGTCGCTGTACGGCCTGTACTTCGTCAGCCATGCCGAAGCCGGCGTGGTCGCGGTCCCCACCACCACCGTGACCATGCCCCGTGACGGCAGCGTGCAGAGCCTGGTCGAGAACGGCACCCCGGTGGCCAAGGGCGCACCGCTGGCGACCTTCAACACCAGCATGCTCGACCTGCTCAAGGGCCACCTGGACGACGCGCAGCTGGAGCCGGCCAAGGTCGAGGAACTGTTCGGCAAGCAGCTTTCCGGCACCCTCACCAGCCCGTGCGACTGCGTGGTGTCGCGCCAGTTGGTAGATGACGGCCAGTACGCCAGCAAGGGCCAGCCAGTGTTCGCACTGATCCCGCGGACCAGCAACCCGATGGTCGAAGCGCGCTTCAGCTACCGCCAGTTCGACGAAGTGAAGCCGGGCACCCGGGTCAACTTCCAGATCGCCGGCGAAGACGAGGTGCGCAGCGGCCGCATCGTCGGCAGCAGCAGCCTGGACACCGACAACCTGGCCTCGGATATCCGCGTGCAGATCAAGCCCGACGACGGCCTGCCGGCCGAACTCGCCGGCCGCCCGGCCGCGGTCAACAGCGACCGTGGCCCGTCGCTGAACTGGCTGATCGACAAAGCCGTGGCCCGCGGGCTGTAAGAGGATCATGCCGATGACCAGCAGACACCCCGATACCTGTGGGAGCCGGCTTGCCGGCGATCGAGTGCGCAGCACTCGCCCAACGGATGTAGCGCCTGCACTGGCCAATCGCCGGCAAGCCGGCTCCCACAGTGATTGCATCAGCCTCGGGCTATGCACCCTGGCCCTGGCCATCACCCTGGCCGGCTGCGCCGGCCTGCCCGACCAGCGCCTGGCCAACGAAGCGCTCAAACGCGGCGACACCGCCACCGCCGAGCGCAACTACAAGGCCCTGGCCGACCTGGGCTACAGCGACGCGCAAGTGGGCCTGGCCGATATCCAGGTGGCCACCCGCGAGCCGGCCAAGCTCAAGCAGGCCGAGGCCACCTACCGCGCGGCAGCCGCCACCTCGCCCCGCGCCCAGGCCCGGCTTGGCCGCCTGCTGGTGGCCAAGCCCGACAGCACCCAGGCCGAACGCGAGGAGGCCGAGCGCCTGCTCAAACAGGCCGCGCTGCAAGGCGAAGGCAACACCCTGATCCCGCTGGCGATGCTCTACCTGCAGTACCCGCAGAGCTTCCCCAAGGTCAACGCCCAGCAGCAGATCGACCAGTGGCGCGCCGCCGGCAATCCCGAGGCGGGCCTGGCCCAGGTCCTGCTGTACCGCACCCAGGGCAGCTACGACCAGCACCTGGCCGACGTGGAAAAAATCTGCAAGGCCGCGCTGGCCAGCACCGACATCTGCTACGTCGAACTGGCCACCGTCTACCAGAAACGCGCCCAGCCCGAGCAACAGGCCGCCCTGCTCGAGCAGCTCAAGGCCGCCTACGCCCGTGGCACGGTGCCGGCCACCCGGGTCGACAGCGTCGCCCGCGTGCTGGCCGACCGCAGCCTGGGCCAGACCGACGAGAAGACCGCCAAGGCCCTGCTGGAGCAAGTCGCCCCGGCCAACCCGGCGTCCTGGGTGAGCCTGGCGCAGCTGCTCTACGACTTCCCCGAACTGGGCGACACCGACCAGCTGCTGGCCTACATCGACAAGGGCCGCGAAGCCGAACAGCCACGCGCCGAACTGCTGCTGGGCCGCCTCTACTACGAAGGCAAGAGCGTGCCGGCCGACGCCGCCAAGGCCGAGCAGCACCTGCAGGCCGCCGCCGACGCCGGTGAAGTCAGCGCCGACTACTACCTCGGCCAGCTCTACCGCCGTGGCTACCTGGGCAGCGTGGCGCCGCAGAAAGCCGTCGACCACCTGCTCAGCGCCGCCCGTGGCGGGCAGAACAGCGCCGACTACGCCCTCGCCCAGCTGTTCAGCGAAGGCCATGGCATCCGCCCCGCGCCCACCAATGCCTGGGTGTTCGCGCAACTGTCGCAGGCCAACCCCACGCCGCAGTCGAGCGAGCTGTTGCAACAGCTCGACCAGCAGCTCACGCCCGAGCAGCGCAGCCAGGCCCAGCAACTGCTGGCGCAGGAAAAACAGGCGCGCAGCAGCCTGTTCCAGGGCGCCAACAGCACCCTGGCCATCGAGGCCCTGCAAGACGACGAAACAGCCGTAGACGCCGAGGATTCGCTATGACGCTCAACCCCTTCGTGAAAGCCGGCATCGGCCTGAGTTTCGCCCTGTTGTGGTCGATGCCGACCCTGGCCGCCGAAACCGCACAGAAGAACTTCGGCCTGGATGTGAAGATCACCGGCCAGTCCGAGGACGACCGCGACCTGGGCACCCGCGCAGGCGGCGACGTCAACGGCCTCGGCCTCGACCTGCGCCCCTGGGTGTACGGCGAGCGTGGCAACTGGAGCGCCTTCGCCATGGGCCAGGCGGTCACCGCCACCGACATCATCGAAACCGACACCCTGCGCCAGAACGACGACGGCAGCACCACCGACAATGGCGACGACAGCCGCAAGCCAGACAAAAGCTACCTGGCCATGCGCGAGTTCTGGGTCGGCTACAGCGGCCTCACCGCCTACCCCGGCGAGCAACTGCGCCTGGGCCGCCAGCGCCTGCGCAGCGACGATGGCATGTGGCGCGACACCAACATCGAAGCACTGAACTGGACCTTCGACACCACCCTGCTCAAGGCCGACCTGGGCGTGGCCCAGCGCTTCAGCGAATACCGCACCGACCTCACCGAGCTGGCCCCGGAAGACAAGGACCGCACGCACATTTTCGGCAACGTCGCCACCCAGTGGACGCCCGGCCATTGGGTCGGCGTGCGCGCCCACCACACCCATGACAGCGGCAGCCTGAAGAGCCCCGGCGAAACCGTCGACGCCCTCGACAAGACCCGCACCGGCGATCTCACCTGGCTGGGCCTGGAAGCCAACAGCGACGCCTACAACTGGCGCAACGAGCACACCGTCAACTACTGGGGCAGCCTCACCTGGCTGACCGGCGACCGCGACACCCTCAGCAGCCAGGCAGTGGGCAACGACCAGGTCGCCACCGGCAAGCAGAGCGGCGACGTCAATGCCTGGGCCACCGACCTTGGCATCCGCCTGCGCCTTGACCCCAACTGGCAGGTCGGCGCGGCCTACGCCCGAGGCAGCGGCGGCGGTGGCAGCGATGGCTCGAACAACTTCGAGCAGACCGGCCTTGAGAGCAACCGCTCCAACTTCACCGGCACCCGCTCGCGCGTGCACCGCTTCGGCGAGGCCTTCCGCGGCGAGCTGGGCAACCTGCAGGCAGCCACCCTGTTCACCTCCTGGCAGCTGCGCGACGACTACGACGCCAGCCTCATCTACCACAAGTTCTGGCGTGTCGACGGCAAGCAGAACATCGGCTCCAGCGGCATCAACGCGGTGGTCGACGACGGCGGCGTGAACCGCCCGCTGGTCAACGGCGAAAAAGACCTCGGCCAGGAAATGGACGTGGTCGTGACCAAGTACTTCAAGCAAGGCCTGCTGCCGGCCTCGCTCAGCCAGTCGATCGACGAGCCTTCGGCGCTGGTGCGCCTGCGCGCCGGTGTGTTCAAGCCAGGCGACGCCTATGGCAAAGAGGCCGACTCGTACATGCACCGCGCCTTCGTCGACGTGATCTGGCGCTTCTGAGGCCGGGAGAGGATTTGACATGAACCTGCACCCGAACCTTCGCTATAGCCTGCTGGCCAGCGCCCTGTTGCTGGCCGCAGGCCTGGCCCAGGCCGCCGAGCCGGAAATGGCCAAGGGGCTGCAACAAGCCAAGACCTACACCGTTGCCAGCGCGCCGATCGAGCCGCTGCTGATGGACCCGCCCAAGCTGCCCGACCTGTCCGGCTACACCGCCGCCGCCGTGCAGCAGAAGATCGACCGCGCGCACAAGGGCAAGGTCAGCGTGCGCCGCATGCTCCAGGAGGACACCCTCAAGGAGTTCATCGGCGGCGATAACAAGGGCGCCGAATGGGTGCGCCGCCAGCACGGCATCCCCCAGGCGATCTTCGTCGACGACGGGCATGTCGACCTGGTGGAACTGAGCAAGAAGGTCCCCAACCAGTACCTGCGCGAAACCGCGCCGGGTGTTTACCTGGCGCGCCTGCCGATCGTGGTCGGGCGCAAGGGCGTGCTGGAGATCGACGCCAAGGTCAAGGAGCTGCGCCTGTCCGAAGAGGGCGGCGCGTTCATCGTCAACGACGGCAAGCTGTTCGTCAGCGACACCCAGGTGACCGGCTGGCGTGAACAGGCCAATGGCCCGGCAACCTTCCGCAAGCCCGATGAGTTCCGCCCGTTCCTGCTCAGCTGGGGCGGCACCGAGACCTACATCGTCAACAGCAAGATGGCCAGCTTCGGCTACGCCAAGTCCAAGTCCTACGGTGTGAGCATCTCGCAGTACACGCCGAACATGGCCAAGCAGATGGGCCGCCCGGAACCCACCGGCTGGATCATCGGCTCCGAGTTCAGCGACATGTGGTACGGCTTCTACTGCTACGAGACCAGCGACTTCGTGGTCAAGGACAGCACCTACCGCGACAACATCGTCTATGGCATCGACCCCCACGACCGTTCGCACCGCCTGATCATCGCCGGCAACACCGTGTACGGCACCAAGAAAAAGCACGGGATCATCGTCTCCCGCGAGGTCAACGACAGCTGGATCATCAACAACAAGAGCTATGACAACAAGCTCTCGGGCGTGGTGATCGACCGTAACAGCGTCAACAACCTGATCGCCTACAACGAGATCTACCGCAACCACACCGACGGCATCACCTTGTACGAAAGCGGCGACAACCTGATCTGGGGCAACAAGCTGATCAACAACCGCCGCCACGGCATCCGCGTGCGCAACAGCGTGAACATCCGCCTGTACGAGAACGTCGCCATGGCCAATGGCCTGGTGGGCGTGTACGGGCACATCAAGGACCTCTCCGACACCGACCGCGACATCGCCCTCGACCCGTTCGACACCAAGGTGTCGCTGATCGTGGTCGGCGGTGAGCTGGCGGCCAACGGCTCCGGCCCCTTGTCGATCGACTCGCCGCTGTCGGTGGAGCTGTACAAGGTGTCGATGCTGATGCCGCGCAAGGCCAACGGCATCAGCTTCAACGGTGTGCTGGGCGAGCGCCAGGACGAAATCCTCGACCTGCTGGTGCGCCAGCAGAAGGCCGTGCTGATCGACCCGGTCGAACGCCAGACCGAAATGATCGATTAAGGAAGCCCAGACCATGACCCCACACCTGATCAAACTGCTCGGCCTGTCCGCCGCCCTCCTGGCCATCAGCCAGGGCGTGCGCGCCGAGGACGTCAAGGCGCCGACCTTCAGCGCCGAACCCTGCTGCCAGCTGTGCCCCGAGGCCCATGACGCCAGCCGCTACACCACGCGCTACCAACAGAACTTCACCACCCTGGTGCAAGCCCAGGGCGACTGGCTGTTCCGCACCCGTGAAGACTTGCGCACCGAGTTCGACACCACCCCCGGCGGCTACAAGCGCCTGCAGCAGGTGCACGACGCGTTCAAGAAGCGCGGCGTCGAGTTGGTGGTGGTGTACCAGCCCACCCGTGGCCTGGTGAACCGCAACATGCTCAAGCCCGAAGAGAAGGCCGCGTTCAATTATCAGAAGGCCCTGCACAACTACCAGGCCATGCTCGCCCGTTTCAGCAAGATGGGCTACAACGTGCCCGACCTGTCGCCGCTGACCAACGAACAACTGGCCGCCGCCGACCAGGGCAAGGACTTCTACTTCCGTGGCGACCAGCACTGGACGCCCTACGGTGCCGAGCGCGCGGCAAAGATCGTGGCCGACACCGTGCAGCACATGCCGGCCTTCGAAGGCATCCCGCGCAAAGAGTTCGAGACCAAAAAATCCGGGCGCATGGGCAAGACCGGCACCCTGCACAACGTCGCCGGCCAGCTCTGCGGCACCAGCTACGCGGTGCAGTACATGGACCAGTTCGCCACCGAGCCCAAGGGCGCCAGCGGCGGCGACGACCTGTTCGGCGACGCGGGCAACGCGCAGATCACCCTGGTGGGCACCAGCCACAGCGGCAAGAACTACAACTTCTCGGGTTTTCTGGAGCAGTACATCGGCGCCGACGTGCTCAACGTCGCCTTCCCCGGCGGTGGCCTGGAGGGCTCGATGATCCAGTACCTGGGCAGCGAGGAGTTCCAGAACAACCCACCGAAGATCCTGATCTGGGAATTCTCCCCGCTGTACCGCCTGGACCAGGAAACCATCTGGCGGCAGATCCTCGGCCTGCTCGACGACGGCTGCGACGCACGGCCTGCGCAGATGAGCGCCAGCGCCACCCTCAAGCCCGGCAAGAACGAGCTGATGGTCAACGGCAAGAACGGCGTGATCAAGGACCTGGTCAACCGCAACCACCAGCTCGACATCAAGTTCGAGGACAGCTCGGTGAAAGTGCTGCAGGCCACCCTGTGGTACCTCAACGGCCGCCACGAGGACATCAAGATCGAGAAGCCCGAGACCTCCGACACCGACGGCCGCTTCGTCTTCCAGATGCGCGAGGACGAAGACTGGGCCGGCCAGAACCTGCTGGCCCTGGAAGTCCAGGGGCCGGAAAGCGGCACCCAGAAAGTCGAAGCGAAACTGTGCAAACGCAACAACTTCGCCAGCCCTGCGCAACACACCGCGCAAGCTGGCCAGTGAGGCGACCATGACATCCATCAGCCACAAGACCGCTCCCGCCCTGCTCGCCCTCGCCCTGTTCGGCGGTGCGGCGCAGGCCGCGCTGGTACCGCCCCAGGGGTACTACGAGGGCATCGAAAAGCTCAAGACCGGCGACGGCAACTTTCGCTGCGAGGCAGCGCCCAGGCCCTATACCGGCTCGCTGCAGTTTCGCAGCAAGTACGAGGGCTCCGACAAGGCCCGGGCGACGCTCAATGTCGCCTCGGAAAAAGCCTTCCGTGACTCGACCAAGGACATCACCACCCTTGAGAAGGGCGTGAGCAAGATGATCGGCCAGTACATGCGCGACGGCCGCCCGGCCCAGCTCGACTGCGCCCTGGACTGGCTCGGCAGCTGGGCCCGCGCCGACGCGCTGATGTCCAGCGACTACAACCACACCGGCAAGTCCATGCGCAAATGGGCGCTGGGCAGCATGAGCGGTTCGTGGCTGCGCCTGAAGTTCTCCAACTCGCAGCCGCTGGCCGCGCACCAGGCCGAGGCCCAAGCCATCGAAAAATGGCTGGGCCGCCTGGCCTCGCAAACCGTGCGCGACTGGAGCGACCTGCCGCTGGAGAAGATCAACAACCACAGCTACTGGGCGGCCTGGTCGGTGATGGCCACCGCCGTGGCCACCGACCGCCGCGACCTGTTCGACTGGGCCGTGAAGGAATACCGGGTCGGCGCCAACCAGGTCGATGCCCAGGGCTTCTTGCCCAACGAACTCAAGCGCAAGCAGCGCGCCCTGGCCTACCACAACTACGCACTGCCGCCGCTGGCGATGATCGCCAGCTTCGCCCAGGCCAATGGCGTGGATGTGCGCGGCGAGAACAACAACGCCCTGCGCCGCCTGGGCGAGAAGGTGCTGAACGGCTCGAAAGACCCCAGCGCGTTCAAGACCCGCAACGGCGAGAAGCAGGACATGGGCGACCTGAAGATCGACAGCAAGTACGCCTGGCTCGAACCCTGGTGCCAGCTGTACCGCTGCGATGCCCAGACCCTCAAGCGCAAGCACGGCATGCAGCCGTTCAACAGCTTCAGGCTGGGCGGTGATGTGACCCGGGTCTATGACCCGAGCGCGGAACAGAAAAAGTAACGCGATCCCTGTGGGAGCCGGCTTGCCGGCGATGGGCCGCAAAGCGGCCCCGGCTATCGCTGGGCAAGGCTGTGCCTTGCATCGCCGGCAAGCCGGCTCCCACAGGGGACTAGGTTGCCTTCCAGTTTTAACTGGGGGGTTTGGGGGGCGCTGTGCCCCAGGTGCTGTGCATAACTAGGAGAACCGGGATGGTCTTCTCGTCCAACGTGTTCCTGTTCCTGTTCCTGCCGGTCTTCCTCGGCTTGTACTACGTGAGCGGGAACCGCTATCGCAACCTGCTGCTGCTGGTTGCCAGCTACATCTTCTACGCCTGGTGGCGGGTGGACTTCCTCGCCCTGTTCGCCGGCGTGACCCTGTGGAACTACTGGATCGGCCTCAAGGTGGGCGCCGCCGGCGTACGCACCAAGCCCGCCCAGCGCTGGCTGCTGCTGGGCGTGGGCGTCGACCTGTGCATCCTCGGCTACTTCAAGTACGCCAACTTCGGGGTCGACAGCCTCAACGCGATCATGACCTCGATGGGCCTGGAGCCATTCATCCTCACCCACGTGCTGCTGCCGATCGGCATCTCGTTCTACATCTTCGAGTCGATCAGCTACATCATCGACGTGTACCGCGGCGACACCCCGGCCACCCGCAACCTGATCGACTTCGCGGCGTTCGTGGCGATCTTCCCGCACCTGATCGCCGGCCCCGTGCTGCGCTTCAAGGACCTGGTCGACCAGTTCAACAACCGCACCCACACCCTGGACAAGTTCTCCGAAGGCTGCACCCGCTTCATGCAGGGCTTCATCAAGAAGGTGTTCATCGCCGACACCCTGGCGGTGGTCGCCGACCACTGCTTCGCCCTGCAGAACCCCACCACCGGCGATGCCTGGCTCGGTGCGCTGGCCTACACCGCGCAGCTGTACTTCGACTTTTCCGGCTACAGCGACATGGCCATCGGCCTGGGCCTGATGATGGGCTTCCGCTTCATGGAGAACTTCAAGCAGCCGTACATCAGCCAGTCGATCACCGAGTTCTGGCGGCGCTGGCACATCAGCCTGTCCACCTGGCTGCGCGACTACCTGTACATCACCCTGGGCGGCAACCGCAAAGGCACCTTCAACACCTACCGCAACCTGTTCCTGACCATGCTGCTGGGCGGGCTGTGGCACGGCGCCAACTTCACCTACATCATCTGGGGCGCCTGGCACGGCCTGTGGCTGGCCATCGAACGCGCACTGGGCCTGGACACCAACCCGCAGCGTTTCAACCCAGTGAAATGGGCCTTCACCTTCCTGCTGGTGGTGGTCGGCTGGGTGATCTTCCGCGCCGAGAACCTGCACGTTGCCGGCCGCATGTACGGCGCCATGTTCAGCTTCGGCGAGTGGCAGCTGTCGGAACTCAACCGCGCCAACCTCACCGGCCTGCAAGTCGCGACCCTGATCGTGGCCTACCTGAGCCTGGCGTTCTTCGGCCTGCGCGACTTCTACCGCAATGCCGCGCCTGCGCCCAAGGCCACCCCGCTGCAGATCAACGCCGATGGCTCGGTCGGCCTGGACTGGACGCGGATCATGACCCGCGCCCTGGTGCTGCTGCTGTTCGTCGCCTCGGTGCTCAAGCTCTCGGCGCAGAGCTACTCACCCTTCCTGTACTTCCAGTTCTGAGGCCCGACACATGAACCGGACACTTCGCATCACTTACTCGCTGTCGTTCATGGGCCTGCTGGTCGGGCTGGGCGCCTGGTCGGTCGGTGGCCTGGACAGCTTCACCCGCACCGGGCAGATGACCCTGCTCGACGGCAAGCTGGCCAAAGCCGCCGAAACCCACTACGACGAGCAGTTCCCGATCAAGCGCATCGGCACCAACCTGTGGGCCGCGCTGGACTTCAAGCTGTTCAATGAAGGCCGCCCCGGCGTGGTGCTGGGCCGCGACCAATGGCTGTTCAGCGACGAAGAGTTCAAGCCCGCCGTCGACGCGCAACAGCAGATGCAGGACAACCTGGCGCTGGTGCGCGGCATCCGCGACACCTTGCAGCGCCAGGGCGTGCAACTGGTGCTGGCGATCGTCCCGGCCAAGGCCCGCCTGTATGCCGAGTACATCGGCAAGGAGACCCCGGCCAGCCTGCACGACGACCTGTTCAACCAGTTCCACGCCCAGGTGCGCCAGGCCAATGTGTTCGCCCCCGACCTGCTGGCCCCGCTGGAGCAAGCCAAGGCCCGTGGCCAGGTGTTCCTGCGCACCGACACCCACTGGACGCCGCTGGGCGCCGAGGTGGTCGCGCAGTCCCTGGCCGAAGCCGTCAACCGCCAGGGCCTGCTCAGCGGCGAGCCCCAGGCGTACATCACCGAGGCCGGCGCCAGCGCGCCGTACAAAGGTGATTTGACCAATTTCCTGCCGCTGGACCCGCTGTTCAGCAACCTGCTGCCCACCCCGGACACCCTGCAGCAGCGCAAGACCCAGCCGGTGCAGGCCGAAGGCCAAAGCGGCGACGACGCGCTGTTCGACGACAGCCGGATCCCGGTGGCGTTGGTGGGCACCAGCTACAGCGCCAACCCGCACTGGAACTTCCTCGGCGCCCTGCAGCAGGCCCTGCGCAGCGACGTCGCCAACTACGCCGAAGACGGCCACGGCCCGCTGCTGCCGATGCTCAAGTACCTGCAAAGCGACGCCTTCAAGAACGCCCCGCCACAGGTTGTGGTGTGGGAATTCCCCGAACGATATCTGCCAATGAAGAACGACCTCAGCGCCTTCGATCCGCAGTGGATCGCGCAGCTGAAGAACTCCCGCAAATCCGAAGAAAACCTGGCCCTGTCGTCCAACCGGACGGACCACTGAAGATAGAGAGGAACACGCACATGACCACCAAGACTTCCATTGCCAAAGCCCTCACCCTCGCTGCCGGCCTGACCCTGGCCTCGATGCAGGCCTTCGCCGGTGCCGACGCCGCCCTGTACGGCCCGAGTGCGCCGAAAGGATCGACCTTCGTGCGCCTGTACAACGCCACCAGCGCCCCTACTGCGGCGAGCGTGGGCAATACCCAGATCAAGCAGGTCGGCGCGCAGGCCAGCAGCGACTTCAGCTTCCTGCCCGGCGGTGACTACACCGCCCAGGTCGGCGGCAAGAACGTCCCGGTCAAGCTGGCCGCCGACAAGTACTACACCCTGGTCAACAACGCAGGCTCCAACCCGCAGCTGATCGAAGAGCCACCGTTCAAGAACAAGCAGAAAGCCCTGGTCCGCGTGCAGAACCTCAGCGACCAGCAACTGACCCTGAAAACCGCCGACGGCAAGACCGAAGTGGTCAAGCCGGTGGCGGCCAAGGGCCGTGGCGAGCGCGAGATCAACCCGGTCAAGGTCAACCTCGCGCTGTATGCAGGCGACAAGAAAGTCGGCGACGTCAAACCCGTCGCCCTGGAGCGCGGCGAAGCAGCCGTGCTGTATGTCACCGGCTCCGGCAGCAGCCTGTCGCCGGTCTGGGTCACCCGCCCTGTGTCCACTAACTGATCCCTGCCTCTTAACGACCTTATTGGAGAAACAACATGATCCCGGTAATTCTTTCTGGTGGTAGCGGTTCGCGTCTGTGGCCTTTGTCGCGCAAGCAGTTCCCCAAGCAGTTCCTGGCCCTGACCGGCGAGCACACGCTGTTCCAGCAGACCATCCAGCGCCTGGCGTTCGACGGCATGGACACGCCCATCGTGGTCTGCAACAAGGACCACAAGTTCATCGTCCAGGAACAGCTGGGCGCACTGAAGCTGCAAACCCAGGCGATCCTCATGGAGCCCTTCGGCCGCAACACCGCACCCGCAGTGGCGATGACCGCCATGAAGCTGGTCAACGAAGGCCGTGACGAACTGATGCTGGTGCTGCCGGCCGACCACGTGATCGAGGACCAGAAGGCCCTGCAACGCGCCCTGGCCCTGGCCACCGTGGCCGCCGAGCGCGGCGAGATGGTGCTGTTCGGCGTGCCGGCGACCAAGCCCGAGACCGGCTACGGCTACATCCGCTCCAGCCAGGACGCGCTGCTGCCCGAAGGCGTGGCGCGGGTGGCGCAGTTCGTTGAAAAACCCGACGAAAAACGCGCCGGCGAGTTCGTCCGCGCCGGTGGCTACTTCTGGAACAGCGGCATGTTCCTGTTCCGCGCCAGCCGTTTCCTCGAAGAGCTGAAGAAACACGACCCGGACATCTACGACACCTGCCTGCTGGCCCTGGAGCGCAGTGACGAAGAGGCCGATGTGCTGAGCATCGACGAAGCCACCTTTGCCTGCTGCCCGGACAACTCCATCGACTACGCCGTGATGGAAAAGACCCAGCGCGCCTGCGTGGTGCCGCTGTCGGCCGGCTGGAGCGACGTGGGCTGCTGGTCGTCGCTGTGGGATGTGCACGAAAAAGACGACAACGGCAACGTCACCAAGGGCGACGTGGTGGTGCAGGACAGCCACAACTGCATGATCCACGGCAACGGCAAGCTGGTGTCGGTGATCGGCCTTGAGAACATCGTGGTGGTGGAAACCAAGGACGCCATGATGATCGCCCACAAGGACAAGGTTCAGGGGGTCAAGCAACTGGTCAACACCCTCGATGCCCAGGGCCGCAGCGAGACCCAGAATCACCTTGAGGTGTACCGCCCGTGGGGCTCGTACGACTCGGTGGACATGGGCGGGCGCTTCCAGGTCAAGCACATCACCGTCAAGCCAGGCGCCGCGCTGTCGCTGCAGATGCACCACCACCGCGCCGAGCACTGGATCGTGGTGTCCGGCACCGCCGAGGTGACCTGTGACGAGAACGTGTTCCTGCTGACCGAGAACCAGTCCACGTACATTCCGATCGCCTCGGTGCACCGCCTGCGCAACCCGGGCAAGATCCCGCTGGAGATCATCGAAGTGCAGTCCGGGAGCTACCTGGGCGAGGATGATATCGAGCGTTTCGAGGATGTGTATGGGCGTACTTCCACGCCGGTCGAGCGTGGGGTATCGGTGAAGACC
>NZ_JBOBDM010000045.1:0-52927 GCF_050586605.1 Pseudomonas sp. ES1
TGTACAGACAAGTGCAACCGTCCCTCGGACGGGGCTTCCCCAAGTGCAACCTTTGCATGCACAATCGCGCCCCTCTTCCCCGGTTGAGTTGGGCGAAACGTCTATTTCGCCATTCTCAGCCTGTTGCAGTCTTGCGAGTGGAGCTTCACCCGGAATGAATGAGCAGGCCCCAAGCGTTGAACAACGCTTTGCAGAATCGACCCCCGCCACCCTCGGCAGCTGGTCGCGTCACGACACCACCTGGATGCTGGGCCTGTTCGGCACAGCCATCGGCGCCGGAACCCTGTTCTTGCCGATCAACGCCGGCCTCGGCGGCTTCTGGCCGCTGCTGATCCTCGCGGCGCTGGCGTTCCCCATGACTTACTTCGCCCACCGCGGCCTGACCCGTTTCGTGCTGTCCGGGCGTAGCGGCGGCGACATCACCCAGGTCGTGGAAGAGCACTTCGGCATCAAGGCCGGTGCGCTGATCACCGTGCTGTACTTCTTCGCCATCTTCCCGATCCTGCTGATCTACAGCGTGGCCCTGACCAACACCGTCAGCAGCTTCATGGAGCACCAGTTGCACATCGCGCCGCCGCCGCGGGCGATCCTGTCGTTTGTGCTGATCCTCGGCCTGCTGGCGATCGTGCGTTGCGGTGAACAGGCCACGGTCAAGGTCATGAGCCTGCTGGTCTACCCGTTCATCGTCGCCCTGGCGCTGCTGGCCCTGTACCTGGTGCCGCACTGGACCGGCGGCATCCTCGACACCGCGTCGCAAGTGCCGTCGGGCTCTGCCTTCCTGCACACCGTGTGGCTGGCCATTCCGGTGATGGTGTTCTCGTTCAACCACTCGCCGATCATCTCGGCCTTCGCCGTCGACCAGAAGCGCCGCTACGGTGATCATGCCGACGAGCGCAGCGGCCAGATCCTGCGCCGCGCCCACCTGCTGATGGTGCTGATGGTGC
Organism: Pseudomonas sp. ES1; assembly: GCF_050586605.1. Taxonomy (NCBI): domain Bacteria; kingdom Pseudomonadati; phylum Pseudomonadota; class Gammaproteobacteria; order Pseudomonadales; family Pseudomonadaceae; genus Pseudomonas; species Pseudomonas sp. ES1. Next base: position 945 of record NZ_JBOBDM010000045.1, read on the forward strand.
TGTTCTTCGTGTTCAGCTGCGTGCTGACCCTGAGCAGCGCCCAGCTGGCCGAAGCCAAGGCGCAGAACCTGTCGATCCTGTCGTACCTGGCCAACCACTTCGACCAGCCGACCATCGCCTTTGCCGCGCCGCTGATCGCGTTCATCGCCATCGCCAAGTCGTTCCTGGGCCACTACATCGGTGCCAGCGAAGGCCTCAAGGGCATGATCGTCAAGACCGGCCTGCGCCCGGGCGCCAAGGCCCTGGACCGCATGGTCGCCGCACTGATGCTGGTGGTGTGCTGGATCGTCGCCACCCTCAACCCGAGCATCCTCGGCATGATCGAGTCCCTCGGTGGCCCGATCATCGCCGTGCTGCTGTTCCTGATGCCGATGTACGCCATCCGTCGCGTGCCGTCGATGCGCAAGTACAGCGGCGCGCTGTCGAACCTGTTCGTGGTTGTCATCGGCCTGGTGGCCCTGACCTCGGTGGTGTATGGCCTGATGGGCTGATTCGACCGCCTGCAACAGAAGTGTCCGGGTTGGTTGTCGCCACTCGGGCATTTTTTTGTCCACAAGAATTGTCTGGCAATAGAACAATTTCATGTTTGCTTATAGGCACTTGCGCAGCTTCATGCTTAACTCGGGGTCTTTTACCAACCCCGTACTAAGGATGATTTCCCCATGGCTCAAGTGACTCTCAAAGGCGGCCCGGTTCAGGTCAGCGGTAATCTGCCGCAAGTCGGCGCCCAGGCGCCTGCCTTCTCGCTGGTTGCCGGCAACCTGGCTGACACCTCGCTGAAAGACTTCGCCGGCAAGCGCAAGGTGCTGAATATCTTCCCAAGCGTCGACACCCCGACCTGCGCCACCTCGGTGCGCAAGTTCAACGCCCAGGCCAACGACGTGGCCAACACCGTGGTGCTGTGCATCTCCGCCGACCTGCCATTCGCCCAGGCACGCTTCTGCGGCGCCGAAGGCCTGGAGAACGTGAAGAACCTGTCGACCCTGCGTGGCCGCGAGTTCCTGGAAAACTACGGCGTGGCCATCGCCGACGGCCCGCTGGCCGGCCTGGCCGCCCGCGCCGTGGTGGTGCTGGATGAAAACGACAAGGTGCTGCACAGCGAGTTGGTGGGCGAGATCGCCGACGAGCCGAACTACGAGGCGGCGCTGGCTGTTCTGAAGTAAGTGTTGTTGGGGCTGCTGCGCAGCCCATCGCCGGCAAGCCGGCTCCCACAGGCGATCACCTAACCCTGTGGGAGCCGGCTTGCCGGCGAAAGGGCCGCAAAGCGGCCCCTGCGGGTTACACCCGGTAACGGCCTGGACAACGTTCCAGGCCGTTTTCATTTAAAGTGCACCCCCTGACCAACGTCAGCCGAAGGTAAAGCACCGGTAAAGCTCCTTTGCTAATCCGATGCCAGTGCTTATCGTTCACGCTCTTCCCGCCGTCTTTCTCTGAACAAGGTTCGTTCGTCCCATGCAAGTGTCCAATTCCCGTTCCCCCCGTCGCTGGCTGTTCGGCCTGCTGATCCTGCTGCTGGTGGCCCTGCTGGCCTGGTGGCTGTGGCCTGCAGCGCCGGTCCACACGGAAGCGACTGGCGGTGGCCGGCCGGGCAAAGGCATGGGCATGGGCGGGCGCCCGGGCTTCGGCGGCTCGAGCGACCCGGTGCCGGTGCGCGTGGAGCCGGTGCGCGTCGGCGACTTCCCGCTGTACTACAAGGCCCTGGGTACCGTCACCGCGACCAACACCGTCAACGTGCGCAGCCGGGTGGCCGGCGAGCTGGTCAAGATCCACTTCCAGGAAGGCCAGCAGGTCAAGGCCGGCGACCTGCTCGCCGAGATCGACCCGCGCCCGTACCGCATTGCCCTGCAGCAGGCCGAAGGCACCCTGGCGCAGAACCAGGCGCAACTGAAGAACGCCCAGGTCGACCTGGCCCGCTATAAAGGCCTGTACGCCGAAGACAGCATCGCCAAGCAGACCCTCGACACTGCCGAAGCCCAGGTGGCGCAGTTCCAGGGGCTGGTCAAGACCAACCAGGCCGCTGTCAACGATGCCCGCCTGAACCTCGATTTCACCCAGATCCGGGCACCGATCAACGGCCGCCTGGGCCTGCGCCAACTGGACCTGGGCAACCTGGTCGCCGCCAACGACACCACCGCGCTGGTGGTGATCACCCAGACCGAGCCGATCAACGTCGCCTTCACCCTGCCGGAAACCGAACTGGACACCGTGCTGGCCCGCTACCGCAGCGGTGCCAGCCTGCCGGTCGAAGCCTGGGACCGTGGCGATCGCAAGCTCCAGGCCAGCGGCGTGCTGGGCAGCCTCGACAACCAGATCGACACCACCACCGGCACCCTGAAGTTCAAGGGCACGTTCCCGAACAAGGACCACGCGCTGTTCCCCAACCAGTTCGTCAACGTGCGCCTGCTGGCCGACACCCTCAAGCAGGTGGTGCTGGCCCCGGCCGCGGCGATCCAGTTCGGCAACGACGGCACCTTCGCCTACGTGGTCAACCAGGACAGCAAGGTCAACATCCGCAAGCTCAAGGTAGGGGCCAGCGATGGCCAGCACAGCGTGATCCTCGAAGGCCTGTCCGCCGGCGATCGCCTGGTACTGGAAGGTACCGACCGCCTGCGCGAAGGCACCAAGGTCGATGTGGTCGAAGACAGCTCGCAAGTGCCCACCACCCCCGGCCAGCACCTGCAGGGCCAGGACGCCAAGGGCGCCGCACAGACCACCGGTAAATCGAGCTCCAAGGCGGGCGCATGAACCTTTCCCGCCTGTTCATCCTGCGGCCGGTCGCCACCACGCTGAGCATGCTGGCCATCGTCCTGGCCGGCCTGATCGCCTACAAGATGCTGCCGGTGGCGGCCTTGCCCCAGGTCGACTACCCGACCATCCGGGTCATGACCCTGTACCCCGGCGCCAGCCCGCAGGTGATGACCAGTGCCGTCACCGCGCCGCTGGAGCGCCAGTTCGGGCAGATGCCGGGCCTGGAACAGATGGCCTCGACCAGCTCCGGTGGCGCTTCGGTCCTCACCCTGCGCTTCAACCTCGACATGAACATGGACGTTGCCGAGCAACAGGTGCAGGCCGCGATCAACGCCGCCAGCAACCTGCTGCCCAGCGACCTGCCGGCACCGCCGGTGTACAACAAGGTCAACCCGGCCGACACCCCGGTGCTGACCCTGGCGATCTCCTCGAAAACCATGCCGTTGCCCAAGCTCAACGACCTGGTCGACACCCGCGTGGCGCAGAAGATCGCCCAGATCAGCGGCGTGGGCATGGTCAGCATCGCTGGCGGCCAGCGCCAGGCCGTGCGGATCAAGGTCAACGTCGATGCCCTGGCCGCCAACGGCCTGAACCTGGATGACGTGCGCACCTTGATCGGCGCTTCCAACGTCAACCAGCCCAAGGGCAACTTCGACGGCCCCACCCGGGTGTCGATGCTCGACGCCAACGACCAGCTGCGCTCGCCCGAGGAATACGCCAACCTCATCCTCAAGTACGCCAACGGTGCGCCGCTGCGCCTCAAGGACGTCGCCGAGATCGTCGATGGCGCCGAAAACGAACGCCTGGCCGCCTGGGCCAACCAGAACGAGGCGGTGCTGCTGAATATCCAGCGCCAGCCCGGCGCCAACGTCATCGAAGTGGTCGACCGGATCAAGGAGCTGCTGCCGTCGATCACCGACAACCTGCCCGCCGGCCTCGACGTCATGGTGCTCACCGATCGCACCCAGACCATCCGCGCCGCCGTGCGCGACGTGCAGCACGAGCTGCTGTTCGCCATCGCCCTGGTGGTGATGGTCACGTTCCTGTTCCTGCGCCGGGTCAGCGCCACGATTATTCCGTCCATCGCAGTGCCGCTGTCGCTGATCGGCACCTTCGGGGTGATGTACCTGGCCGGGTTCTCGGTCAACAACCTCACGCTGATGGCCCTGACCATCGCCACCGGTTTCGTGGTGGACGATGCCATCGTCATGCTGGAAAACATCTCCCGGCATATCGAAGAGGGCGAGACCCCCTTCCAGGCTGCGCTCAAGGGCGCCAAACAGATCGGCTTCACCCTGATCTCGCTGACGTTTTCCTTGATTGCGGTATTGATCCCCCTGCTGTTCATGGCCGATGTGGTCGGGCGATTGTTCCGCGAGTTCGCCATCACCCTGGCGGTGGCGATCCTGATTTCCCTGGTGGTATCGCTGACCCTGACGCCGATGATGTGCGCGCGCCTGCTCAAGCGCGAACCCAAGGAAGAAGAGCAGGGCCGCTTCTACCGTGCCAGCGGCGCCTGGATCGACTGGCTGATCAAGCACTACGGCAGCGCCCTGACCTGGGTGCTCAAGCATCAGCCACTGACGCTGCTGGTGGCGGTGGCCACCCTTGCGCTGACCGTGGTGCTGTACCTGGCGGTGCCCAAGGGCTTCTTCCCGGCCCAGGACACCGGCGTGATCCAGGGCATCTCCGAAGCCCCGCAATCCACCTCGTTTGCCGCCATGAGCGAGCGCCAGCAGGCACTGGCCGGCGTGATCCTCAAGGACCCGGCGGTGCAGAGCCTGTCCTCGTATATCGGCGTGGACGGCGATAATGCCACCCTCAACAGCGGCCGTCTGCTGATCAACCTCAAACCCCACGGCGAGCGCGACGTCACCGCCAGTCAGGTGATCAACCGTCTGCAGCCACAGCTCGACCGGCTGGTGGGGATCCGCCTGTTCATGCAGCCGGTGCAGGACTTGAGCATCGAGGACCGGGTCAGCCGCACCCAGTACCAGTTCAGCCTCAGTTCGCCCGACGCCGAGCTGCTCGCGCAGTGGAGCGGCAAGCTGGTGCAGGCCCTGCAGCAGCGCCCCGAATTGCAGGACGTGGCCAGCGACCTGCAGGACAAGGGCCTGCAGGTGTACCTGGTGATCGACCGTGACATGGCCAGCCGCCTGGGCATCAGCGTGTCGCAGATCACCAACGCCCTGTATGACGCCTTCGGCCAGCGGCAGATCTCGACCATCTACACCCAGGCCAGCCAGTACCGCGTGGTGCTGCAGTCGCAGACCGCGGCCAGCCTTGGCCCGCAGGCCCTGGAGTCGGTCCACGTCAAGGCCGCCGACGGCGGCCAGGTGCGCCTGTCGGCGCTGGCGCGCATCGAACAGCGCCAGGCCCAGCTGGCCATCTCGCACATCGGCCAGTTCCCGGCGGTGATGATGTCGTTCAACCTCGGCCATGGCGCGTCCCTGGGCGAGGCGGTGCAGGTGATCGAACAGGTGCAACAAGAGATCGGCATGCCGATCGGCGTGCAGACCCGCTTCCAGGGTGCCGCCGAGGCGTTCCAGGCTTCGTTGTCGAGCACCTTGCTGTTGATCCTGGCCGCGGTGGTGACCATGTACATCGTGCTGGGGGTGCTCTATGAGAGCTATATCCACCCGGTGACCATCCTCTCCACGCTGCCCTCGGCGGCGGTGGGCGCCTTGCTGGCATTGTTGCTCAGCGGCAATGACCTGGGGATGATCGCGATCATCGGCATCATCCTGTTGATCGGCATCGTCAAGAAGAACGCGATCATGATGATCGACTTCGCCCTGGAGGCCGAGCGCCACCAGGGCATGAGCCCGCGCGATGCGATCTACCAGGCGGCGTTGCTGCGTTTCCGGCCGATCCTGATGACCACCCTGGCGGCGCTGTTCGGCGCCGTGCCCTTGATGCTCGCCACCGGTTCCGGTGCCGAACTGCGCCAGCCGCTGGGCCTGGTGATGGTCGGCGGGCTGCTGGTGAGCCAGGTGCTGACCCTGTTCACCACCCCGGTCATCTACCTGTACTTCGACCGCCTGGCCCGCCGTTGGCGCCCAGCGGCTGACGCACAGCAGGCCGACGCATGAACCTGTCCGGTCCTTTCATCCGCAGGCCGGTGGCGACCATGCTGCTGAGCCTGGCGATCATGCTGCTGGGTGGGGTGAGCTTCGGCCTGTTGCCGGTATCGCCGCTGCCGCAGATGGACTTCCCGGTGATCGTGGTCCAGGCCAGCCTGCCCGGGGCAAGCCCCGAGGTCATGGCATCCACCGTAGCCACGCCGCTGGAGCGCAAGCTCGGTGCGATTGCCGGTGTCACCACCCTGACCAGCAGCTCCAACCAGGGCTCGACGCGGGTGATCATCGGCTTCGACCTGGGCCGTGACATCGACGGCGCCGCGCGTGAAGTGCAGGCGGCGATCAACGCCACCCGCAACCTGTTGCCCAGTGGCATGCGCAGCATGCCCACGTACAAGAAGATCAACCCTTCGCAAGCGCCGATCATGGTGCTGTCGCTGACCTCCTCAGTGCTGTCCAAAGGGCAGTTGTACGACCTGGCCGACACCATCCTGTCCCAGAGCCTGTCCCAGGTCAGCGGGGTAGGGGAGGTGCAGATCGGCGGCAGTTCGCTGCCCGCCGTGCGCATCGAGCTGGAGCCACAACTGCTCAACCAGTACAACCTGGCCCTGGACGATGTGCGCACCGCCGTGGCCAACGCCAACCAGCGCCGGCCCATGGGTTTTGTCGAGGACCAGGAACGCAACTGGCAGGTGCGCGCCAACGATCAGTTGGAGAAAGCCGAAGACTACAAACCGATCGTGATCCGCCAGCAGAACGGCGCGATCCTGCGCCTGTCCGACGTGGCCAAGGTCACCGATGGCGTGGAGAACCGCTACAACAGCGGCTTCTTCAACGACGAGAGCGCGGTGCTGCTGGTGGTCAACCGCCAGTCCGGCGCCAACATCATCCAGACCGTCGAGCAGATCAAGGCCGAGCTGCCGGCCCTGCAGTCGCTGCTGCCGGCCAGCGTCAAGCTGGACGTGGCCATGGACCGCTCGCCGGTGATCAAGGCCACCCTCAAGGAGGCCGAGCACACCCTGCTGATCGCCGTGGCGCTGGTGATACTGGTGGTGTACCTGTTCCTCGGCAACTTCCGCGCTTCGCTGATTCCAAGCCTGGCCGTGCCGGTGTCGCTGGTGGGCACCTTTGCGGTGATGTACCTGTGCGGCTTCTCGCTGAACAACCTGTCGCTGATGGCGCTGATCCTGGCCACCGGCCTGGTGGTGGACGATGCCATCGTGGTGCTGGAGAACATCTCCCGGCATATCGAGAACGGCGAGAACCCCATGCGCGCCGCCTACAAGGGTGCGCAGGAAGTCGGCTTCACCCTGCTGTCGATGAACGTCTCGCTGGTGGCGGTGTTCGTCTCGATCCTGTTCATGGGCGGCATCGTGCGCGGCTTGTTCAAGGAGTTCTCGATTACCCTGGCGGCGGCGATCATCGTCTCGTTGGTGGTGTCGCTCACGCTGACGCCGATGCTCTGTTCGCGCTGGTTGAAGGTGCATGGCCCGCAGCAGCAGACCCGCCTGCAGCGCTTGAGCGACAGCATCCACCAGCGCATGGTCGCCGGTTACGATCGCAGCCTGGGCTGGGCGCTGCGCCACAAGCGCCTGACGCTGTTCAGCCTGCTGGCTACCATCGGCCTCAACGTCGCGTTGTATGTGGTGGTGCCCAAGACGCTGATGCCGCAGCAGGACACCGGCCAGCTGCAGGGCTTCGTACGTGGCGACGACGGCCTGTCGTTCAGCGTGATGCAGCCGAAGATGGAGATCTACCGCCGGGCGCTGCTCAAGGACCCGGCCGTGGAGAGCGTCGCCGGCTTCATCGGCGGCAACAGCGGCACCAACAACGCCTTCATGCTGGTGCGGCTCAAGCCCATCGCCCAGCGCAAGGAGAACGCGCAAAAGGTCATCGAGCGCCTGCGCAAGGAAATGCCCAAGGTACCCGGCGGCCGGTTGTACCTGATGGCCGACCAGGACTTGCAACTGGGCGGCGGCGGCCGCGACCAGAGTACTTCGCAGTACCTCTACACCCTGCAGAGCGGCGACCTGGCCGCCTTGCGCGAGTGGTTCCCGAAGGTGGCCGCCGAGCTGCGCAAGCTGCCCGAACTGACCGCCATCGATGCCCGCGACGGCGCCGGCACCCAGCAAGTGACCCTGGTGGTGGACCGTGACCAGGCCAAGCGCCTGGGCATCGACATGAACATGGTCACCTCGGTGCTCAACAACGCCTACAGCCAGCGGCAGATCTCGACCATCTACGACAGCCTGAACCAGTACCAGGTGGTGCTGGAGATCAACCCCAAATACGCCTGGGACCCGAGCACCCTGGAACAGGTGCAGGTAATCACCGCCGACGGTGCTCGTGTGCCGCTGTCCAGCTTTGCCCGCTACGAGAACAGCCTGGCCAACGACCGCGTCAGCCACGAAGACCAGTTCGCCTCCGAAGACATCTCGTTCGATGTGGCCGAAGGCTACAGCACTGACCAGGCCCTGGCTGCGCTGGAGCGTGCGGTGGCCAGGCTGGGTTTGCCGGAATCGGTGATCGCCAAGCTGGGCGGTACTGCCGATGCTTTCAGCAAGACCACCGAAGGCCAGCCGCTGATGATCCTTGGCGCCCTGGTGCTGGTGTACCTGGTGCTGGGTATCCTCTACGAGAGCTACATCCACCCGCTGACCATTCTGTCCACGCTGCCTTCGGCCGGCGTCGGCGGGTTGCTCGCGCTGTACCTGACCGGCGGCGAGTTCAGCCTGATCTCGCTGCTGGGGCTGTTCCTGCTGATCGGCGTGGTGAAGAAGAACGCCATCCTGATGATCGACCTGGCCCTGCAACTGGAGCGCAACGACGGCCTGTCGCCCGAAGAGTCGATCCGCCGCGCCTGCCTGCTGCGCCTTAGGCCGATCCTGATGACCACCCTGGCCGCCATCCTCGGCGCGCTGCCGCTGTTGCTCAGCCAGGCCGAAGGCGCCGAAATGCGCCAACCGCTGGGCCTGACCATCATCGGCGGCCTGGTCTTCAGCCAGATGCTCACCCTGTACACGACGCCTGTGGTCTACCTCTACTTCGACCGCCTGCGCCACCGTTTCAATCGTTGGCGCGGCGTGCGCACCGACGCTGCCCTGGATACTCCGCTATGAACTTTGCCCATACCCGCCTGCACCGTGCCCTCATGCGCCTGACCCAGGGGCGCGGCTCGCGCCTGGTTGGCGCCGGGCTGTGCGTGGCGATGCTCAGTGCCTGTACCCTGAGCCCCGACTACCACCGCCCAGCGTTGAGCACACCGGCGCAGTTCAAGCAGGCCGAAGGCTGGACCCAGGCCAAGCCGTCCGACGCCATCGCTCGCGGCGCCTGGTGGGAGATCTACGGCGATGCGCAGCTCAATACGCTGGTCGAGGAACTGAACCGCAGCAACCAGACCGTTGCGCAATCCGCGGCCCAATACCGCCAGGCCCAGGCTCTGGTGCGCAGCAGCCGCGCGTCGCTGTTCCCCTCGCTGGACCTGTCCGTGGGCAAGAACCGCTCGGCCCAGGGCACTGGCAGCTCCAGCTCCAGCCTGTCGAACAACAGCAGCGGTATCCGCGACACCTACAACGCCCAGCTTGGTGTCAGCTGGGAGATCGACCTGTGGGGCAAGTTGCGCGAAACCCTGAATGCCAACGAGGCCAGCGCCCAGGCCAGCCTCGCCGACCTGGCCGCGATCCGCCTCAGCCAGCAGTCGGAGCTGGTGCAGAACTACCTGCAGTTGCGGGTGATCGATGCGCAGAAACGCCTGCTCGAAGCTACCGTCGCCGCTTATGAGCGTTCATTGAAGATGAACGAAAACCAGTACCGCGCCGGCGTGGCCGGGCCGGACGCCGTGGCCCAGGCCCGCACCCAGCTCAAGAGCACCCAGGCCGACCTGATCGACCTGGCCTGGCAGCGGGCGCAGTACGAGAACGCCATCGCGGTGCTGATGGGCAAGGCGCCGGCCGACTTTGCCCTGGCAGCGACCGAGGAAATTCCGGCATTGCCCGATATTCCGGTGGCGCTGCCGTCGCAGTTGCTGGAGCGCCGCCCGGACATCGCTTCGGCCGAACGCAAGGTCATGGCTGCCAACTCGAACATCGGCGTGTCCCGCGCGGCCTACTTCCCCGACCTGTCGCTGAGCATGAACGGCGGGTATTCCAGCAGCAGCTTCAACAACTGGATCGAGTTGCCCAACCGCTACTGGTCCGTGGGGCCGCAGTTGGCGTTGACGCTGTTTGATGCCGGCAAGCGCAGCGCCGAGGTGGACCGCACCGTGGCCGTCTATGACCAGACCGTGGCCCAGTACCGGCAGACCGTGCTGGATGGGTTCAAGGAGGTCGAGAATTACCTGGTACAGCTCAAGGTGTACGGCGACGAGGCCGTGGTGCGCCAGGAAGCACTGGATGCGGCGCGCGAGTCGCTGCGCCTGACCGAGAACCAGTACAAGGCCGGGTTGATCGGCTACCTGGATGTGGTGAGCGTGCAGACTACGGCGCTGAGCAACGAGCGTAGCGTGCTGACGCTGCTGCAGGGGCGGTTGTTGGCGAGTGTGCAGTTGATTGCGGCGTTGGGTGGGGGCTGGGATGAGCAGCAGGCGCTGGCGGACCAAGGGGACTGAGCTGATCGCAGTAAAGGGACTGCTTCCTGGTGCATGACGGGCGAGCGGCAGCGACTTCGAGATCGAGCGCCGCCCGCGCGGCGCATCGCTGGCAAGCCAGCTCCCACATCTGTTTCGGGCCAGTCACTCCTGTAAGCTCATCACTGTACGCCTTGTTGGCCCGACTCGATTTTTAGGTGCGCACTGATGACGCTGCGCCAGACTCAAGACATGCGCCAAGGCGCGCAGCGGTACCTCCACAGGAATAATTGGCCCGAAACAGATGTGGGAGCTGGCTTGCCAGCGATGCGCCGCGCGGGCGGCGCTCGATCTCATAGGCGCCAAACCTCTAAAGGCGAACACCTCGCAGCCACCCCAGACCCACCAAATCCAGAAACCCCCGCCAATCCAAATGAGTGCGTGGCGATCTGCCATTTCTGGTGCACACTGTATCGGGCCCGTTTTGACTTACTGCCACTGCAGTTTGGGCACTTTGACCAGGTCGGTGCATGGAGCGCCCCAGGCCATTTCTGTCAGGCACGCAGGAGCGAGAGGGTCGCGATGAGCGCACAACGTCGGTACCGGTCGGTGTTATGGCTCGCCTTGGCCTTGCTGCCGACCTTCACGCTTGCACATGAGCCATGCCGGCAACTGACCGCCACCGGCAACCCGGAATACCCACCTTACCTCTGGCGCGACCCACATAACCCCCAGCAATTGATCGGTGCCAATGCCGACCTGCTCAAGCACCTGGCCAACGAACTCGGGCTGGCGGTGCAGATCCTCTACACCGGCCCCTGGTCGCGGGCCCAGGAAGAGCTGAACACCGGGCGTATCGACCTGATGGCCGGCTACTTTCGTACCCAAGCCCGGGAGCAGTGGGTCGATTTCGTCAGCCCGCCGTTCCTGTTCAACTCCAGTGTGGTCTGGGTTCGCAAGGGCGAAGGCTTTGCCTATAGCGACTGGTCCGACCTGAAGGGGCGGCGCGGTGGGACCTTGGTCAACAACAGCCATGGCCAGGCCTTCGACGACTATGCCCGCGCGCAACTCAGCCTCGAAGCGGTGCCCAGCGCCACCCAGGCCTTCGAAAAGCTGCTGCGCAAACGCAATGACTACGTGATTTTCGAACGCTATCCGGGCCTGGCCCTGGCCCGTACGCTGGACCAGGAGCAGCAGTTGGAGGTACTGGAGCCGCCGATCTCCAGCGAAGGGCTGTACCTGGCGCTGTCGCACAAGTCCCCTTGCAACACGCCCGAACTGCGTGAGCAACTGGCGCTCAAGCTCAAAGCGCTGGTCGCAGGGCCGCTTCCAGAGCAACTGATGACCGAGAACCTGGAGCGCTGGAAACGTCAGCAAGCAGGGGAATGAAGCAGCGCTTTGGTCATGAGCAGGGTTGGCGCCTGCCACCTTTCATCTAAAGGGTGGCTGGCGGTCGCCTATGCTGTTTCAGCGATATCCAAGTCCCTCGATCACCCAGCGAAGAGGCAAGCCCATGAGCACTAGGCCTACAGTTGTTCTCGTCCACGGTTTCTGGGGCGGCGCCGCCCATTGGGGCAGGGTGATCGTCGAACTGTCACGCAGAGGGATCAGTGAGGTGCGGGCAGTGGAGCTGCCGTTGACCTCCCTGGCCGATGACGCCGAGCGCACGCGCAAGATGGTTGCGCAGGTACAGGGGCCGGTGCTGCTGGTGGGGCATTCCTACGGCGGGGCGGTGATTACCGAGGCGGGTAATGCGGCAAACGTGATGGGGTTGGTCTATATCGCCGCCTTCGCACCCGATGCTGGTGAGAGCCCCGGCGGCCTGACGCAACAGCACCTGCCGGTAGCGGCGCCGAACCTTGCGCCGGACAGCGACGGCTACCTGTGGATCAAGGCCGACAAGTTCCACGAGAGCTTTTGCCAGGACCTGCCGGCTGACGATGCCCTGGTGATGGCGGTGACGCAAAAGGCGCCGCTGGCCAGTACCTTTGGCGACAACATCAGCGATCCGGCGTGGCGGCACAAGCCCTCGTGGTACCAGATCTCCAGCCAGGATCACATGATCGCACCGGCCAACCAGCAGATGATGTCGGCGCGGCTGAATGCGCGCAAAGTCATCACCCTGGACGCCAGCCATGCCTCGCTGGCGTCCCACGCACGGGAGGTTGCCGCACTGATCGAGGAAGCGCTCGGTTAGCCGTTCAGCTCTTGCACTTGGCCAGCACTACCTGGCAGGTCTTCGGTGCACCGCCCGAGCGGCCGGCATAGCGCATGCAGCTGTCCAACGACTTGCGGCTCGCCGTGGCCAGGGTCGGGCCGAACGCCAGGCCGCCTTCGCCGCTGCTGGGCATGGCCTTGGCGTAACAGTTGGAGCCTTGGGCGGCGTAGCGGGTACTGGCATGTTTGCTCGAGCAGCCGGCTGTGAGCGCCAGGCTCAGGGCGAGCAGAGGGAGGGCGAGCAAGGGCATGGGCCCGGACCGGGTGGCCATTGTGAGCTCCTGAAACAGTGGTAGAAGGTTGTGCCAGCTTGTACAGATTAGCTGGAGTCGCTTCGCTTGGCGCGTGAGGGTGCCCGACCAACGCCGCCAAGTGCAAGCCCAGCAATGGCGGATGGCGTTGGCAGTGGTGCAACAGACGACAAGTGGCAATCTGCCGGTATCTGCTCATCCAAAGGCTCTAACGCAGCTATTACGCCGTTTCATGGGAGTCATTGGATCCATTCTCGTTCGCGAAAACCCCGTGCGTTTCGTCAAAGCTTGAGTACAATCATCGGCTTTTCCGGGCTCCCCTTCGCCCCGCTCCTGGAAGTGCAAATGCTGATCGGTAGTTACTCCTCCTCGCTGGTGTTGATCTCGCTGTGCGTGGCCATTCTTGCCTCTTATACGGCCCTCGACCTGACCGGGCGCATCGCCACGGCCAAAGGGCGCGCGGTGCATTTGTGGATGGGGGGCGGGGCACTGGCCATGGGGATCGGCATCTGGTCGATGCACTTCATCGGCATGCTCGCCTTCAGCCTGCCGATCAGCCTGGGTTATGACACCACGCTGACGGCGCTGTCCCTGCTGATCGCGGTGCTTTCGTCGGGCTTTGCCCTGTGGCTGGTGAGCCAGCCGAAGCTGCCGTGGCTGCAGCTGGGCTTCGGGGCGCTGATCATGGGCACCGGCATCGCCTGCATGCACTACATGGGCATGGCCGCGCTGCGCATGCAGCCTGGGATCGACTATGACCCGACCCTGTTCGGCGCCTCCCTGGCCATAGCGGTAGGCGCATCGGCTGCCGCGCTGTGGATCGCCTTCCGCCTGCGCCAGCACACCCCGTATGTACGGCAGGTGCGTGGTGTGGCAGCGGTGGTGATGGGTATCGCCATCGTCGGCATGCACTACACCGGCATGGCGGCGGCCAACTTCCCCGAGGGCAGTTTCTGCGGCGCGCTGGCCGACGGCCTGGCGGGTGATGGCCTCGATTATCTGGTGCTGATCACCACCCTGGCGGTGCTGGCCGTGGCACTGCTCACCTCGGTGCTGGACGCGCGCCTGGAAGCGCGCACGGCGGAGCTGGCGCGTTCGCTGACGCTGGCCAACCAGGAACTGACCCAACTGGCCCTGCATGACACCCTCACCGGGCTGCCCAACCGCACACTGCTGGCCGACCGCATCGAGCAGGCCATGGGCCGGGTGGCGGAGCAGGGCGGCTGCTTCGCCCTGATGTTCATCGACCTGGACGGTTTCAAACCGGTCAACGATGCCTTTGGCCACCATATCGGCGACCTGCTGCTCAAGGCGGTGGCGGCGCGCTTGCGCGGCCACCTGCACAGCCAGGACACCCTGGCGCGTATCGGCGGTGACGAGTTCGTGCTGTTGGTCGAGCTTGGCGAGCCGGACGATGCCGTGAACGTCGCGGCCAAGCAGGTCAACCTGATGGCCAAGCCGTTCCGGGTGGCCGAGCATGACCTGATGCTGTCGGCCAGCCTGGGCATCGTGCTCTACCCGGGCAACGGCCTGGATCAGCATGAGCTGCTGCGCAACGCCGACGCTGCGATGTACCACGCCAAGAGCGCCGGCAAGAACGGCTACAGCTTCTTCGACGCGTCGATGAACAGTAACGCACGCCAGCAGCTGCAATTGCTGCAGGACCTGCGCACGGCGCTGGAGCATGGCCAGTTCCGCCTGCATTACCAGCCCAAGTTCGACGCCGTCGCGCGCCAACCCATCGGCGCCGAGGCACTGCTGCGCTGGGAGCATCCGCAACATGGCCTGATGCTGCCGGACCGCTTCATCGGCCTTGCCGAGAAGACCGGGCTGATCATCCCCATCGGCGAGTGGGTGCTGGGCGAGGCCTGCCGGCAGATGCGCCAATGGCTGGGCGAGGGGCGGGAGGACTGGCGTATCGCGGTCAACCTGTCGGCGATCCAGTTCTGCCATGCCGGGCTGGTCGACAGCGTCGCCCAGGCCCTTGCCGATAACGGCCTGCCGGCCAACCGGCTGACCCTGGAGATCACCGAAACCACCGCCATGCGTGACGCCGATGCCAGCCTGATGGTGCTGCAGCGCCTGTCGGACATGGGTGTGGACCTGTCCATCGATGATTTCGGCACCGGCTATTCCAGCCTGATGTACCTCAAGCGCCTGCCGGCCAACGAGCTGAAGATCGATCGAGGTTTCGTCCGCGACCTGGAGCAGGACAGCGATGATGCGGCGATCGTCTCGGCCATCGTTGCGCTGGGCCAGGCATTGGGGCTGCGGATCGTCGCCGAGGGGGTGGAGACGGACCGTCAGCAGGATTTCCTGACCCGGTTAGGCTGTGACTCGCTGCAGGGTTACCTGCTCGGCCAGCCGGTACCGCCCGAGCAGTTCTTGAACCGGCTGGACGCGCGGCGTGAGACGGTAGGTTAAACCGCGTCGCGTAGCGGGTTGAAGCGCAGGTCGAAGGTCTCCATCTCGGCCTCTACCGCCTCGATGATGCGCTCGACATCGGTGGCGGCCATGATCGCCGCGCATGGGATGCCGGCGATGGCCAGCAGGGTTTCACCGCTGGCGCGGTCGAAAAGACGGGCGACCATGCTGCGTGGCGCATCCATGCTGGCTTCGAAACCCAGAGGATGGAAATGCCAACGCATCACCTGGCAGGCGTTGGGGAACGTCATCTTGTTCATGCCAGCCTCCTTGTTCGTTGCTGAACGGGGTGATGTCGACGCTAGAAGTCAGACGAGCCTTACCTGGCCGTCGGAATCTAACCATAGCAGTCGCCACGGCAACGTTCCGCGCAAAACATGACAAATGTGTTAATGCATGACGGCCGTCACACAGGCCTGTGGGCGACCGGCTGGCGGCCGCCTGCCCGGGCAAACGTTTTCCCGCGGGGGCGGGGGCTGACGCCGGTGCTTGCTCTGCTATGTTTACCGACAGCGCGTTTCGGACCAGCGGCGCTGCCGGGCAGACAGGGAGACAGTCATGCGTTACGCCACGCTCACCCAACGCATCGCCGGCGACGCGGCTGCCGCCTGGGACATCCACTACCAGGCCCAGGCCCGGCGCAAGCAAGGCCGCGAGGTATTTCTGCTGTCGGTGGGCGACCCGGATTTCGACACCCCCGCAGCGGTGGTCGAAGCCGCCGTGAATAGCCTGCGCCGGGGCGACACCCATTACAGCGATGTGCGCGGCAGCCTGGCCCTGCGCGAGGCGATCGTGCGCCAGCGCCGGCTGGCGCTGCACCCGGACCAGGTGGTGGTCACCGCTGGCGCCCAATGCGCCTTGTATGCCACCTTCCAATGCCTGTTCGAGGCTGGTGACGAAGTGATCGTCGCCGAGCCCATGTATGTCACTTATCACGGCGTGCTCGGTGCCTGCGGGGCGCAGGCGGTGCAGGTGGCCGTGCAGCCGGAGCAGGGCTTTCGCCTCGACCCTGAAGCGGTGGCCCGAGCCATCACCCCGCGCACCCGCGGGCTGCTGCTCAACAGCCCGCACAACCCCACCGGTGCGGTGATCCCCCCGGCCGACCTGCGCCGTCTTGCGCAATTGTGCCGCAAGCATGACCTGTGGCTGGTGTGCGACGAGGTCTACCGGGGCCTGCTGTATGAAGGCGAGGCGCCCAGCCCGCTGGGCCTGCCGGGCATGGCCGAGCGCTGCGTGGTGATCGACAGCCTGTCCAAGACCCATGCCATGAGCGGCTGGCGGATTGGCTGGGTGATCGGGCCGCCGGCGCTGGCCGAGCACCTGACCAACCTAGCGATGGCGATGCTGTTCGGCCTGCCGGAGTTCGTGATGCAGGCCGCCTGCGTGGCGCTGCAGCAGCAACTGCCCGAAGTGGCGTGCATGCGCGAGGCTTACCGTCAGCGGCGCGATCGGGTGTGCGCGGTGCTCGAAGGCTGCCCGGGTGTGCAGGCCCACCGGCCGGCCGGGGGCATGTTTGTGATGCTGGACATTCGCGCCACCGGGCTCAGCGCCCAGGCCTTCGCCCAGCGCCTGCTCGACGAGCAAGGCGTGGCGCTGCTGCCGGGGGATGCCTTTGGGCCGAGCGCTGCCGGGCATGTACGCCTGGGCCTGGTGCTGGAAACCGAGGTGCTGGAGCAGGTATGCCGACGGATTGCCGCCTGTGCGCAGCGCCTGCTAGCCGAGCAGGCCAGCGGCGATGTTGATGGTGAAACCGAGGATCGCCGTGTTGAACACGAAGCCTACCAGTGAGTGGGCCAGCACCACCCGGCGCATGGAGCGCCCGCCGACCCCCACGTCCGAGGTCTGCACGGCGACGCTGATGGTGAACGAGAAATAGTGGAAGTCCCAGTAGTCCGGGTTGCGTTCGCCATCGGCGAAGCGCAGCGGTGGTTCGTGGCGGTTGCCGGTGTAGAACAGCCGGGCGTAGTGCAGGCTGAAGATGCAGCCGATCATCAGCCACGAACCGGCGACGGTGAGGCCGGTGTACAGGTAGTGCAGGGCCAGGGCGTTGCCCGCAAGGCCCCGGCTTGAAACCAGTTGCAGGGTCACCGCGGCGAGGCTGGCGATGGCGGCGACGCTCACGGTGACCAGCACCAGGCCGGCGTTTTCGTCCTCGATGCGGGCCACCCTGCGCACCCTGTCGGGCGTGGCCCGCAGGCTGAGCCAGAGGACCATCAGCAGGTACAACCAGACCCCGAGGTTCCAGCCGGCGAGGATGTGCTGCACGGTGTCGTCGGCCGGGATGAGCCAGGCGCCGGCAAGGCCGGCCAAGGTGGCGAGGGTGAGACGGGGGTGGGTGCGGGTCAGGTGGTGGAAGGCCATGCGCTCTCGTTGTTGAAGAAGGATGCCGTTCAACTGTAGCCCAGTCTGCCGCCCTTCGCGGTGGTTCGGCGCCCCCACAGAGGACGCATTTCTTGACCCGTACGCTGTACCTGTGGGAGCGGGCTTGCCCGCGAAGGGCTGCGAAGCAGCCCCAGTCTGGCTTGACCAACCAGCAGCAGGACTAACCCGGCATCCCATCTACACGGGGCCGCATCAGAATCGGCAGGTAGTGCCAAACGAACAGCAGCAACGCCGCGCAGCCGCACACCACCGAAAGCCCGAGCCCCAGTGACGTGAAGGGCGTCACCAGCACCCGTGCAACCGCAGCCAGCTGGATCAGGGCAAACGCCCAGCCGATGCTGCGCGGCACCTGCAAAGGCCGCCCGGTATGCCCCAGGCTGACCCGCGCCATCATCGCCACGATCAGCCCGGTCATCGCCCCCACCGTCAGCGCGTGGGCTGGCAGGCTGGGGTTGAGCGCAACGCCCGTATGCCACAGGGCCAGGCCCAGGCAGGCCGGGATCAGCCAGGCATATGCCAGGTGCAACGACCACAACAGCGGCAGCCGCCACAGGCCACGGTCGTGCCACAGCACCAGGCGCACCGCGTGCAGCACGGCGAGGGCAGCGAACAGCACCGCCATGGCGGGTTGTGGCGTGTCGTTGAGGCCGAGCACGTAACTGATCGGCAGGGCCACGCTGCCCAGCAGGCATGCGCGGTCGAGCCAGGGCCGGGCCGGGGCGGGGCTCATGTTGCCCAGGCCGCGGCGGGTGAAGAACGGGATGACCCGCCCGCCGATCACACTCATCATCGCCGCCACCAGCCACAACCCGGCGAGCACGCCACGCCGTTGCCACGCCTCGTCCTGGTTCAGCCAGCCGAGCAGGGTGAGCCACTGGCAGCTGGCGAGCAGCAGCACCAGCGCCACGATCGGGTAGTTGTTGCGCAAACGCCGCTGGATGATCGGCCGCGCCAGGGCCAGCGCCACCAGCGGCAGGAATGCGCCATGCACGGCTACCAGCAGCGCTGGCGGCAGCGCCAGGAACCAACTGGCGCGACCCAGCAGCCAGAGCAGGAACAGGCCCTGCAGCCAGCGCCCGCTGAGGCCGGGCAGGCCGCTCCAGTTCTGCACTGCCGTGAGCAGGAAGCCGGCGACGATCGCCACGGCAAAGCCGAACAGCATTTCGTGTCGGTGCCAGGCGAACATGCCACCAGGGGCTGTGGTGTGCAGGGCGCCGCTGAGCACGCCGGCCCATAGCAACAGGGCGAGCAGGGCGAACAGGCTGCCGCCGAGGAAGAATGGTCGAAAAGCCAGGGCCCAGAGGGCCTGGCGCGGACGGGCGGCAATCGGCTGGACAAGCATGGCGGGACCCTTGGTTCGATCACAGAGGATGAATGGGGTAACATCACGAACCGTGCCAGCGCTCAAACCCTTGAATATCAAGGTGATGGCACATCGCTGGGTCATATTGACCAGATTATTTTGTTGTCGTTTTGACATCTTCATGCGTCATTACGACTCGCTTTACGCTTTGCTTCACCATGAGCAAGGCTTCGCTACAGGATCCCCGTTGTGATTGACCTCGCGCGCAACCCGCTGCTGCAGTACCTGGCCCGTCTGGCCCCGTCCAGTCAGCTGACCATGCGCTATATCCTCCAGGACGCTGCTGACCGCCTGGGTTTTGTCGATGCCGACATCGCCGATGTGCCGTGGCACCACCTTGAGCCCGGCCATGTGATCGCCCTGGTTGCCGCCCTGCGTGCCGACGGCTATGCCCCAAACACCTCTTCGCTGTACGTCAATGCCGTGCGCGGGGTAATGAACGAGGCCTGGCGGCTGGGACTGATCGAGCATGAACAACTGCTGAAGATCCGCGAGATCAAGCCTGCCAGCGGCAGCCGCCTGCCCCCGGGGCGCAACCTGCGGCGTAGCCTGATCCGTGAGCTGATGGAGGTTTGCGCCGCCGACCCGCGGCCCCAGGGCGTGCGCGATGCGGCGATCCTCGCGCTGCTGTATGGCACCGGCATGCGCAAGTCGGAGTCGGTGGACATCGACCTGGCCCAGGTGGACTTCCAGGAGCGCTGCGTGCAGGTGCTGGGCAAGGGCAACCGCCAGTTGCTCAAGTACGCCCCGGCCTGGGCCTTCGACAAACTCTCGGCCTGGCTCGAGCTGCGCCGCCAGCACCTGCCGGCCGGCGAGCGTGACGACAGTTTCCTGTTCAACCGCATCCGTCGTGGCAGCCACATCACCCGTGCGCGCATCACCAAGCACGCCATCTACTACATCGCCCGCCAGCGCGGGGCGCAGGTGGGGGCGAAGATCATGCCCCACGATTTCCGCCGGGCGTTCATCACCCGGGTGATCGAGGAACATGACCTGTCGATCGCCCAGAAGCTGGCGCACCACGCCAATATCCAGACCACGGCGATTTATGACCGGCGCGATGACAACGAGCGGCGACGGGCGGTGGAGCGCTTCGACTATTGAGCAGTACCGGTTGGCGCAACTGCTGGCCCCACCGAACTCAAGACCTGCACTCTGCTTGTGGGAGCGGCGGTTCGCCCCTGCGATTTACCCACGAAGATGACACCTCGGTGCCTGGCACGGGCTATGCCCGTGTTCGCGGGTAAACCCGCTCCCACAGCAATCGCGCAGCTTTTTGAGTGGCTGTCGTGCAGTACATTTGGGAACCGGCTTGGGCGCTCAAGCCCCGGCGTATTGCAACACCCGGCTGCGCCCCTGTTGCTTGGCCTCATACAGCGCATGGTCGGCCATCGACAGCAGCCGTGACAGGTCGCATTCCTGTGCCGGCCGGCTGACGATGCCGATGCTCACCCCCAGCCGCCCGGGCTCCAGCATCGGCAGCCCGGCAAACCCGGCGCAGATCCGTTGCGCCACGGCATTGGCCGCAGCGGCGTCGCTGCCGCGCAGCAGGCAAGCGAACTCTTCGCCGCCGATCCGTGCGAACAGATCGTCGCGGCGCAGGTGGCTCGCCGTCTCGTTGGCGAACGCAATCAGCACTTCGTCCCCTTTGGGGTGACCGTAGTGGTCATTGATCTGCTTGAAGTGGTCGAGATCGCACAGCAGCAGGGTTACCGGCATACGGCGGGCTGCGCATTCGCGCAGCAGCTGCTCGCCACCTTCCATGAATGCCCGGCGGTTCTCGATGCCGGTCAACGGGTCGCTGTAGGCAGCGGCCCGCAATTGAACCTCGGCGCGCTCACGGACCATCGCCAGGATGACGTAGGAAATACCGATGGCGAACAACATCGATTCAAACAGGATGAAGGCAAACAGCGCCGGGGAGCCGGCTTGCTGGGTGATCGCCCGGTCGAGGGCGTCACCCTCGTCGACCCAGATGCGGATGAAGTAGATCAGCGCATGCAGGCTGGTGAGAATCAGCGCGGGGGTGTACGACACCTGCAGGTGTACCCGCGGCCGCTTCAGCTCGGCGATGCTCAGCAGGGTATAGCCGAGGGTCACGATGGAATAGACCTTCACCCGCAGGCCAAGATCGTCATGAAAGCCTGGCCACAGGCTGAACAGCCACCATGATACGGCCCCGGCCAGCAACAGCGGCCAGTGCGGCGTGCGCCCACCGAGCACGCGCATGGCCGTCCAGCCGAGGCCGGCACCGGCCAACAGCACGCTGTTGCCCAGCACCAGCGCCAGGTAGTCCACGCCCAGGCCGCGCAGGCCGGTCAGCCCCACGCCAAGCGTGGAGGCCAGCAGCATCGCGCCCAGGTAGCCCAGGCTCGGGTCGCCGGCGCAGCGCCGCCAGGCGTGCAGGGTGAGAATGCTCATCAGGGTGAAGATGAACACGGCGACCAGCATCAGGGTCGGCAGGCTAAGCGGCACGTGGCGGGGCTCTCGGGATAAACCGCGAATGCTAAGCCAGGTGTGTGGCCATTTGCTACCGCGCTCAGTGAATGCTCGAAGCCAGTTCGAAGATCGGCATGTACATCAGGATCACGATCAGGCCGATCAACAAGCCGATGAAGGTCATCAGCAGCGGCTCGAACAGCTTGACGAACCACTCGACCCAGCGCCCGATCTCCTGGTCGTGGAAGTCGGCGCAGCGCTCCAGCATCTCGCCGAGGTTGCCCGACTGCTCGCCGGCTCGCAGCAGGCGCAGCGACACCGGTGTCACCAGTTGCCCGGCTTCCAGTGCATCGGACAGCGGCAAGCCTTCGGCCACGCGCCGGCTGGCCTGTTCCAGGCCTTCGGCGGCGGCGCTGCCCAGCAGCCCGCGGGCCATGCCCAGGGCGGTGAGGATGGGGATGCCACCTTGCAGCAGAATGCCCAGCGAGCGGTAGAAGCGCGCCAGTTCGTACATCACCAGGCGCTGGTGCAGGGCCGGGACACGGCGCAGCTGGCGACTGGCCCAGCGGCGCACGGCCGGGTGGCGGCGCAGGGTCACCAGCAGCGTGATGGCGCCCAGCGTGCCGAGTCCCAGGGGCAGTTGCTGGGCGTGCAGGAACAGGCCGATCTGCATCAGCACCCGTGACAGCCACGGCAACTCGGTGCCCATGCCCTCGAACACCAGGCTGAAACGCGGCACCACGTAGCCGAGCAGGAACAGCACCACGCCACCGCCCACCAGCAACAGCAGCAGCGGGTAGACCGAGGCGCCCACCAGCTTCTGGCGCACCAGGTCCAGGCGCTGGCGGTAGCCGATGTAGCGCGTCAGCGCATCGCCCAGTGCCCCGGTGCGCTCACTGGACTGCACCAGCGCCACATACAGCGTGGGGAATACCCGTGGCTGCTGGGCCAGGGCCTGGGACAACGAGCGCCCTTCATAGAGCTGGCGCACCAGCTGTTCCAGGGTCTTGCGTGCGCTGCCTGCGGGCGACTTCTCGGCCAGGCTTTCCAGCGCGTCGATCAGTGGCAGGCCGGCATTGAGCAGGGTGGTCAGCTCCTGGCTGAACAGCACCAGGTCGAAGGCTGGCGCGCGGCGCCAGGGCAGGGCGCGCAGCCCAAGGCCCATGCTGCGCGCGCTGAGTACCCGCAGGCCCTGGTCCTCGGCCTGGCGCCGCGCCTGTTCGAGGTCTTCGGCCTCCACTTGCAGTTGCACCACGCCCTGGCTGCCCAGGGCCTTGAGCTGATAGCGCATGGCCGGGCTCCTTATTGCCAGCTGGTGATCTCGGCGTTCTCGCCATCGCCGCCGGGCTGGCCGTCCTTGCCCATCGACAGCAGGTCATACTCGCCGCCGTTCTCGCCGGGTTGCCGATAGATGTAGGGGCGGCCCCAGGGGTCCTGCGGCACGGCTTTCTGCAGGTAGGGCCCGGACCAGCGCGCCTCGCCGCTGGGGGCTGCGGTCAGCGCCTGCAGGCCCTGTTCGCTGCTGGGGTAATGGCCGACTTCCAGGCGGTACAGGTCCAGGGCCTTGCCCAGGCCCTCGATCTGCGCTCGCGCCACCTTGGCCTCGGAACGGCCGAGCTGGCTGAAGTACTTGGGCGCGACGATACCGGCCAGCAGGCCGAGTACCACCAGCACCACCAGCAGTTCGAGCAGGGTGAAACCCTGTTGGGCATGGATTCTGCGCTGCATGGGGAAACCCTCCGTTGCGTGTGCACAGCTGCCATGCAACAGCCGTGCACGTCTGCGCCGGGGCCTTGCGCCATGCGGGATGGCAAGCGGCACGCTGCTTGCGTCGTGCTCCGTACACCCGGGTTTTCCGGGGCATTTCCCCCACATCGGGGGCCACGGTGGGAGGCGAACGACATGCGTGGACTGAGTTTTCTAGGCCTGGCAGCGGGATTGATGTCGGCAGTGGTGATGCCGGAGGCGATAGCCGACGTGTACATCGCCAGCGATGGCAAGGGCGGCTTCATCCTGTCCAACGTGCACCGGCCAGGCCGGCAGTACGAGCGGGTGATCAGTGAGTCGACGACGGACGGCGGGCCGGCCAATGCACAACTGGTCACCGGCCGGCCTTACGCCGATCTGGTGGCCGCCGCCGCCCTGGCCAACGATGTGCCCCAGGCACTGCTGCATGCGCTGATCAAGGCCGAGTCGGGCTACAACCCCAAGGCGCGTTCGCCCAAGGGCGCGGCGGGGCTGATGCAGTTGATGCCGGATACGGCGAAGGAGATGGGGGTCAAGGACGTACTCGACCCGAAATCCAATGTGCAGGGCGGGGCGCGCTATCTCAAACGCATGCTGACCCTGTTCGACAACGACATCACCCTGGCCGTCGCCGCCTACAACGCCGGGCCCGAGGCGGTGCTCAGCCGCGGCAAGGTGGTGCCGCCGTTTGCCGAGACGCGGCGTTATGTACCCAACGTGCTGCGTGATTACCGCCTGTTGCGGGGGTTGGCCGAAGATTCGCCGCTGTAGCCAGCTGGCCTGGCGGGCCCCTTGGTCGCGAAAGTAACGGGCAGTGGCGTAAAACCATCATGGTTTCCCCAACACTGGGCTATAACCTTCAAACAGGTGCCCAGCCGCGGAGCCCGCCATGGACCTCGCCCCCCGTCCCGACACACTCATGCCCGCCGCCGAGGCCAGCGCGGCGCGTCGGCCATTCAATCTGCTGCGCTGGTATGCCTGGGTCAGCCTGGCGTTCATCGTTTCGGTGGCCGTGGGGCTGGGGTTGATCTCCAGCCGCTACATCATCGACGAGAGCGTCGAGCGCGATGCCTTGCTGACCGCCCAATTCATCACCTCGATTGCCGACGCCGAGGTGCGCCATGTGTCGATCCCCAATGTGCGCACCATGGGCGAGCTGATCGACCCGCGTACCGATCACGGCATGCCGGATGTCGACCCCGAAGCCCGGCGCAGGGCCCGAGGCGAGTTTCTCGACCATATCGCCCACCTGCCGGACATGCTCCTGGCCAACATCTATGCCCCCGACCGCACGGTGATCTGGTCGAGCAACCCGGCGCTGGTGGGCAAGCTGATCGAGGGCGACGACGACCTCGACCGGGCCTTCGAGTACAAGATGCGGGTGTCGGCGAGTTACCACGATTTCGATAAAGCGCGCAGTGAGCAGAAGTTCGTCACCCCGCCTGAACAGCTGTTCATCGAAAACTACATCCCGCTGTTCGATGCCGATAACGATCAAGTCACCGCCATGGTGGAGATCTACAAGGAGCCCCACGACCTGATCGTGCGCATCGAGCATGGCCTGCTGTTGATCTGGCTGGCCGTGGTAGTGGGCGCCGGGCTGGTCTATGCCGGGCTGTACGGCATCATGCGCCGGGCCGCGCGCTTGCTGGCCGTGCAGCAGAAGCGGCTGATCGGCAACGAGACGTTCGTTGCCCTGGGCGAGGTGTCTTCGGCGGTGGCCCACAGCCTGCGCAACCCGCTGGCCAGCATCCGCTCCAGCGCCGAGCTGGCCCAGGCCTTCGACGAGGGCCCGGCGCAAAGGCATGTGAACGACATCATCAACCAGGTCGACCGCATGTCGCACTGGGTGCGTGAGCTGTTGCAGTCGCTGCGTCCGTTGAGTGAAGAGGCGGTGCCGGTGGACCTGGGCCAGGCCCTGCAGACCAGCCTGCAAGCCTACGACACGGCGCTGCGGCGCAACAGCGTGCAGGTGCGCCTGGCCGAATTGCCGCAAGTGCAGGTGCTTGGACAGCCGGTGTTGCTCGGGCAGATTTTCAACAGCCTGATCGCCAATGCCCTGGAGTCGATGGAGCAGGGCGGCGAGCTGCGGGTGGAGCTGGTGCGCCACGATCGACGCAGCCTGACGCTGCGCCTTTCGGACACCGGCCGGGGGATGAGCGAGCAGCAACAGCGCCTGGCTTTCCGGCCGTTCTTCTCCACCAAGCAGGGTGGCCTGGGGGTGGGGTTGATGCTGGTCAAACGGATCATGGAGCGCTTTGGCGGCTCGGTGAGGTTGAGCAGTTATGAAGGTGTCGGTACCCGGGTGTCGCTTAACTTCCGCCTGGCCCAGCCATGACAGGGATACCGGTGGCATTGCGCAAGCACGTGGTTTCATTGGGGTTGCAAATGATGGGTGAAGATTACCCAAATGTGGGGAACATTTATCTAATTTACTTTATGAGTATTCGCTAACTACCTGATTATCAATGAATATTTAAATGAGCCAAGTACTGGCCAAAATCTTGCTTTCCATCATCTAACCTTCGGCCAAGGCCGGCACCATGGTCGGCAGCCATCAATGTGCTACTGCGCGTAGCGCAGGCCATCCTCGGCAGTATCCAGGCGGGAATCAGGCGATGCAGACACTGCAGGACGAAGCCCCCGACAAATCCGCTGCGCCCTCGACCGGGCAGGCTGCGCCGTTACGCGAGTTCAACCTGCTGCGCTGGTTTTCACTGGTCAGCCTGTTGATCATCGCTTCGGTGGCCATTGGCCTTGGCTATGCGTCGACACGCTTCGTGGTGCGTGACAGCGTCGAGCGCGATGCCATGCTCACCGCCCAGTTCATCCAGGCCATGGCCCAGGCCGAGGTACGCCATTCGCAATTGCCGCCGGGCGTCACCATGGGCGAGCTGCTCGACCCACGGCTCGATCAGCAGCACCTGCAGTTCACCCCGCAACTCGCCGAGTCGACCCGGGTGGAGTTCCTCGACCATGTCGAGCACCTGCCCGACACGCTGTTGGCCAACGTCTATGCCCGCGATCGTACGGTGGTCTGGTCGACCAATGTGCAACTGATCGGCAAGCGCATCGATGATGATGACGACCTCGAGCATGCCTTTCGCTCGCGCAAATCGGTCTCGGCCAGTTACCACAAGGCAGACGAGGATCGCGAAGAGCAGAAGTTCGAGCGCGAGCCGCGCCACCTGTTCATCGAGAACTACATTCCCTTGTTCGACAGCCAGGGCGAGCAGGTGCTGGCCATGGTCGAGATCTACAAGGAGCCCCAGGACCTGGTGCGGCGCATCCAGCGTGGCTATGTGCTGATCTGGGGCTCAACCCTGGCAGGCGGTGGGCTGATCTACTTCGGGCTGTTCTGGATCGTGCGCCGGGCTGCCGGCATGCTGCACCACCAGCAGGATCGCCTGGTGGCGAGCGAAACCTATGCCGCCCTTGGCGAGATGTCCTCGGCGTTGGCCCACAGCCTGCGCAATCCGCTGGCCAACATACGCTCGAGCGCCGAACTGGCCCAGGAGATCGCCAACCCGGCGGCGCAGAAGAATATCGGTGACATCGTTACCCAGGTCGACCGCATGTCACGTTGGGTGCGCGACCTGCTGGTGTCGCTGCGCCCGGCCAGTGACGAGCCCGAGGCCGTCGACCTGGTCGCCGCTATCGAGGATGCGCGGCAGATGTTCACCCCACAGATCCAGCGTAACGCTGTGTGCTTCAGCTTCAGCGGGCCCGCTGAGCAGTGGGTGGCCAGCCAGCCGTTGCAACTGACGCAGATCCTCAACAGCCTGTTCGCCAATGCGCTGGAAGCGATGCCCCAGGGCGGCGAGTTGCGTGCCGAGGTGCTGACGCTGGATGGGCAGCAGGCCCAGCTGCTGCTCAGCGATACCGGCAAAGGCATGACCGAGCAGCAGAAACGCATGGTCTTCAAACCCTTTTTCACCACCAAGCAGGGCGGCCTGGGTGTCGGCCTTGCGTTGGTCAAACGCATCATGGAGCGCTTTGGCGGTTCGGTCGAACTGAGCAGCCGCGAAGAGGAAGGAACCCGCGTCAGCCTTACTTTCAATCTTGCAGCGGGAGGGGACCATGGATCAGAGCATCCTGGTGGTAGAGGATGACGAAATCCTCGCCGACAACATTTGCACCTACCTGAAACTCAAAGGCTTCGAGGTGACGGTGTGCCACAGCGCCGAGCTGGCCCTGGAGCAGATCAAGCGGGCCCAGCCTGACGCGGTCATCACCGACAACTCGCTGCCCGGCATGAGCGGCCATGACCTGTTGCGCACCCTGGTGGCCCAGGCCCCGGAGCTCAAGGTGATCATGATGACCGGCTACGGCAACGTCGAAGACGCCGTGCTGGCCATGAAGGAGGGTGCCTTCCACTACCTCACCAAGCCGGTGGTGCTGGCCGAGCTCAAGCTGATGCTGGACAAGGCCCTGGCCACCGAGCGCATGGAGCGTACGCTGTCGTTCTATCAGGAACGCGAGGCGCAGAAGTCGGGGTTGCAGGCGCTGATCGGCGAGTCGCCGGTCATGCTCGAGCTCAAGCACACCCTGCGCCAGGTGCTCGATGCCGAACGGCGCATGGCCAGCGACGATCTTCCGCCTGTGCTGGTCGAAGGCGAAACCGGCACCGGCAAGGAGCTGGTGGCGCGCGCCCTGCATTTCGACGGCAGTCGCGCCAAGGGGCCTTTCATCGAGTTCAACTGCGCGTCGATCCCGGCCAACTTGTTGGAAGCCGAACTGTTTGGCCATGAAAAGGGCGCCTTCACCGATGCCAAGGAGCGCCGCGTGGGCCTGGTCGAGGCGGCCGATGGCGGCACCCTGTTCCTCGACGAGATCGGCGAGATGGACCTGGTGCTGCAGGCCAAGCTGCTCAAGCTGCTCGAAGACCGCAGTATTCGCCGCATTGGCGCGGTGAAGGAGCGCAAGGTCGATTTGCGGGTGATCAGCGCCACCAACTGCAACCTCGAGCAGATGGTGCAGCAGGGCAAGTTCCGTCGCGACCTGTTCTTCCGCCTGCGCATCATCGCCCTTAAGGTGCCCCGGCTGTATGCCCGTGGCCAGGACATCCTGCGCCTGGCGCGGCACTTCCTCGCCCACCACGGGCGACGCTACGGCAAGCCTGGGCTGCGTTTTTCCGCCGAGGCCGAGGCGATGATGCTCGGCTACAGCTGGCCGGGCAATGTACGCGAACTGCGCAACATGCTTGAGCAGACCGTATTGCTGGCACCCAGCGAGGTGATCGGTGCGCATCAGTTGAACCTGTGCCTGACCCTGGTTGACGAACCCGTAGCCCAGCCGGCGCCAGCGGCCATCTTCGAGCTGCCTCGGCATGAGCCGGAAACCGCTGGCAGCCTGCCGGACATGGAACGCGACATGGTTTGCCGCACCCTCGACCGCACCGACTGGAATGTCACCAAGTCGGCACGCCTGCTGGGGCTGTCGCGGGACATGCTGCGCTACAAGATCGAAAAACTGGGGTTGACCCGGCCAGACAAGCGGCAGTGGTGATGTGGCGCGCCTCAGGGCTTGCCGCTGGCACCTTCACCTTGGCGCCCCATGCCCTCTGAGCCACTTTCCCCCAGCCCCGGCAGATCCTGATCAACATTTTGCCGGGCCGCAGGGCTGTCCGGGTCATAGCCCTTGATCCGCGGGTCGGTGTCCCGAGGCATGGGCTTCTCAATCGGGTTGAGGGTGCTGTCCACGCCCGGCTGTGGTGCCGGGTTGTGCGGGTCGTCGGGGTAGGTGGCGGCGGTGCCGGCGGCGAACGCCAGGGGCGATGCAAGCAAGGCGGCGAACAGGAAGGATCGGTTCATCGGGCAAGCTCCTTGCGACAGAAAGAGATCGGCCCCGCTTGCGCGGGGCCGCTGTCTCACTTGGGCCACGCCCTCGTCAGCAAGTTGCCATGGCCCTGATCAACGGTCACACCACCTGGGCCAGCAACATGATGAAGATGATGCCGACCACCGACAGGATGGTCTCCATCATGCTCCAGGTCTTGAAGGTCTCGGCCACGGTCATGTTGAAGTACTGTTTGACCAGCCAGAAACCGGCGTCGTTGACGTGGGACAGGATCAGCGAACCCGCGCCGGTGGCCAGCACCAGCAGTTCGCGGTTGACGCCCGGCACCAGGTCGATCACCGGCGCGACGATGCCCGCGCCGGTGATGGTGGCGACTGTCGCTGAACCGGTGGCAATGCGGATCACCGCGGCCACCAGCCAGGCCAGCATGATCGGCGAAATCTCGGCCTGCACGGCCATTTGCCCGATCACGTTGCCCACGCCGGTATCCACCAGCATCTGTTTGAAGCCGCCGCCGGCGCCGACGATCAACACGATCGCGGCAGTGGGGGCCAGGCTCTGGTCGAGCATCTTCATGATCTGCTGGCGGCTGAAACCGCGCGCCGAGCCGAAGGTATAGAAGGCCAGCAGCAGGGCGGCGAGCAGGGCGGTGATCGGGTGGCCGATCAGGTCCATCCACTGGCGCACGATGTGCTCGGCCGGCAGTACCACGTCGGCGAAGGTCTTGAGCAGCATCAGCACCACCGGCAGCAGCACGGTGATCAAGGTCACGCTGAAGCTGGGCAGGTTCTTCTGGTCGGATTCACGGGCGATCTGGTCCATCAGCTCCTGGGAAGGGTTGCCGGGGATGTAGCGCGAGATGAAGTTACCGAACAGCGGGCCGGCGATGACGGCGGTGGGCAGGGCCACCAGCAGGCCGTAAAAGATGGTCTTGCCGATGTCGGCATGGAAGATGCCGATCGCCAGCAATGGCCCCGGGTGCGGCGGCACCAGGCCGTGCACCACCGACAGACCGGCCAGCAGCGGGATGCCGATCTTCACCAGCGACACCCCGGAGCGGCGGGCGACGATGAACACCAGGGGAATCAGCAGCACGAAGCCGATTTCAAAGAACAGCGGGATGCCCACCAGGAAGGCGGCGAACATCATTGCCCAGTGCACTTTCTGCTTGCCGAACGCGCGGATCAGCGTCTGGGCGATCTGGTCGGCACCGCCGGAGTCGGCCATCAGCTTGCCGAGCATGGTGCCCAGCGCAAGGACGATGCCGACAAAGCCCAACACGCCGCCAAAGCCGTCCTGGAACGACTTCATCACCTTGGCCACCGGCATGCCGGAGGTCAGGCCAAGAAAGCCTGCGGCCAGGGTGAGGGCAACGAAGGGGTGGACCTTAAAATGGGTGATCAGCAGGATGAGCCCGATGATGGTGACCATCGCGTCGAGCAACAGGAAGGTATCAGTAGCCAGTCCGAACATGGTTCGTATGCCTCGGTCTTGTCGTTGTTGTTTTGGCGTAGCTTGGTTTTGAGCGTTCGCCACTTTCAGGTGGCGAGATAGCGCTATCTTTGGTGAGCCGGAAAACCGCCGGGTCAGGCAGTCCGCGCCAGGGGCCGCTCACCGCAGGGCTTTAGCCAGTCATGCACGGTCTCGGCAAGGGTCTCGATCGGGCGGGTGGCATCCAGCGCCAGGGTGAGTGGCTCGCCCAGTGGTGATTCAAGGGCGGCGAACTGGCTGTCGATCAGGCTGGCCGGCATGAAGTGGCCGGGGCGGGCGAGTACGCGCTTTTCGGCTTCCTGCGGGGTCAGTTCGAGGAATACGAAGCCCAGCTCGGGCACGGCCTGGCGCAAGGTTTCGCGGTAGCGGCGCTTGAGTGCCGAGCAGGTGAGGATCGGGCGCTCGCCGGCTTTGATGATGGCCTGCAGCTCTTCGCCGAGGCGCACCAGCCAGCCGGCGCGGTCGTCATCGTCCAGGGGGATGCCGGCGCTCATCTTGGCAATGTTGCTGGCGGGGTGGAAAGCATCGCCTTCGACCAGGCGACCGCCGCTGCGTGCAGCGATGGCGGCGCCGATGCTGCTTTTGCCGCATCCAGCCACACCCATCACCACTATCGCGGACAGTGGAAAGTTCATCGGTACCTCCTGCTGGGTGAGATAGCGCTGTCTCGAGCGAGGCGAAACGAGAGTGCGAGCGCCACCCTCCCGGGTGTTATTGATTTTGTCTTAGGCAGTATGGACGCTGCATGCATGGCTGCTACCAAGATTGCATTGCCTGCATCCAGAGACAGCGCTACCTTAGTGACCGTTCCCCATTCCTGCAAGTAGTAAAATTACAACATTCATGTCTCGCATCGGCTCGCGTACCACAGGTCGTCCCACTCTGGCGGAAGTCGCCAGGCTTTCCGGGGTATCCCCGATTACCGCTTCCCGCGCGCTGCGCGGGGTGAGTACTGTCGCCCCGGAACTGGTGGCCAAGGTTGTGGCGGCAGCAGGCAGCCTGGGCTATGTTGCCAACCCGGCGGCGCGGGCCTTGGCCTCGGCGCGCAGCCAATCGGTGGTGGTGCTGATTCCGTCGTTGTCGAACCAGCTGTTCATCGACACCCTCGAGGCCATTCACGAGGTCATGCGCCCGCGCGGTCTGGAAGTGCTGATCGGCAACTATCACTACGATATTGCCGAGGAAGAGAACCTGATTCGCAACTATCTCGCCTATCAACCTTGCGGCATGTTGCTCACCGGTTTCGAGCGCAGTGAGGGTTCGCGGCAGTTGCTTGCGGCCAGCCATGTGCCCTGCGTGCACATGATGGAGCTGGGTGGTGAAGCGGGGGCTCTGTCGGTGGGGTTCTCCCAGCACCAGGCCGGGCGTGCGGCGGCGCAGCATCTGATTGCGCGTGGGCGGCGGCGCCTGGGGTTCATCGCGGCGCAACTGGACCCGAGGGTGATGCAGCGTGCCGAGGGCTTCCGTCAGGCCCTGGCGGAGGCTGGGTTGCAGGCGCCGGAGCTGGAGATGCTTGACCCGCAGCCTTCGTCGATTGGTTTGGGTGGTGAGTTGTTCAGCCGTTTGCTGGCGCAGGCGCCGGATGTGGATGGGATTTTCTTCTGTAACGACGACCTGGCGCAGGGGGCGGTGCTGCAGGCGCTGCGTGAGGGGGTTGCGGTGCCTGGGCGGGTGGCGATGATCGGGTTCAACGATCTGCCGGCTTCGGCGCATATGGTGCCGCCGTTGACGTCGATTCGTACGCCGCGGGCGGCGGTTGGGCGGGGGGCGGCGCAGGCGTTGCTGGCGATGCTTGATGGTAAGCGGGTTGTGGCTGAGCAGCAGGATCTGGGGTTTGAGTTGATGCAGCGGGAGAGTTCTTGATCGTTGATGTGGTTTTTACTCGGGCTGAGAATGTTGAGTTGTTTCTTTGGTGATTAGTTTGTTTTTATAAGGTGTGCGCATTCATTTGTGATGTCGACGCGTAGTCACCTTTCCGCCCTTACGGCGGGTTACTTTTTTTCTTGGAAAAAAGTAACCAAAAACCGCTCGCTCCATTCATCCGGCCCCTACGCTGCGCTTCGGGGTCCCTTCGCTCCGGCGTCCTCCGGGCCCGCGCGGCCTCCGACTTGCTGCGCAAGTCTACATCTCGCGCCGTCGGCTAACGCCGAAGGGTGCTGCGCACCAGGGCCCTCCAGACGCCTACGCTCAGCCTCCTGAAGTCGCGAAGTTAGGGGCGGCGCCTGGGCTGGCGTTAGCTGTCGCTAGTTGGATTGGTTGGGAGCTCAGGATTGCAATCGCTGGCAAGCCAGCTCCCACAGGTTAGTGCGAACTTGCAAACTTGTGCTGTACCTGTGGGAGCCGGCTTGCCGGCGATAGGGCCCGAATAAACAACACATAAACAACAGCCAAATCTAGATAGCCGCATTACTGCTCTTGATCTGCTCTTGATCTGCTCTTGATCTGCTCTTGATCTGCTCTTGATCTGCTCTTGATCTGCTCTTGATCTGCTCTTGATTTGTTTTTGATTTTGCTTCTAAGCGCGCGATAGTCCAGGCAACACAAATTGCGACTTCAGGAGGCCGAGTGGAGGTGACTGTAGGGCCCTGGTGCGCAGCACCCTTCGGCGTAAGCCGAAGGCGCGAGATGTAGACTTGCGCAGCAAGTCGTAGGCCGCGCGGGCCCGGAAGGCACCGGAGCGAGGGGACCCCGAAGCGCAGCGTAGGGGCCGTATGATGGGAGCAGGCGGTTTTGCCTACTTTTTCCAAGAAAAAAGTAGGCCGCCGTAAGGGCGGAAAGGTGACTAAGCGTCGACATCACCAATGAATGCGCATACATCCATCAAAACAAACACACTGAGTCCCGAACCCGAACCCGAACCCGAACCCGAACCCGAACCCGAACCCGAACCCGAACCCGAACCCGAACCCGACCAACGGCTCAAATACCTAATCCTAAAGTGATATCAAAGCGCTTGCACGCCGATAACGCCCATCTATGCTCAGGACATCCCGAGGGGCACAGGAGTCCCAGCGCATGTTCGAGTACCACCGCAAGTCCGACCTGGTCGAAATCCAGCGCTGCCGCCAGGCCCTCGCGGCCATGGAAGCGAAGCTCGCCGCCATCAGCCGCTCCATGGCCATGATCGAGTTTGCCCCCGATGGCACCATTCTCGAAGCCAACGACCATTTCTGCACGACGATGGGCTACAGCGCTGACGAGATCCGCGGCAAGCACCACCGCATTTTCTGTGACCCCACCTACGCCAAAAGCGCCGAGTACCAGCAACTCTGGCGTGAGCTGGGGCAGGGCAAGGCCATCAGCGGCACCTTCGAACGCCTGGACAAGGCCGGCCGCGAAGTCTGGCTCGAAGCCAGCTACATGCCAGTGATCGACGACCGCCAACAGGTCACCAGCGTCATCAAGGTGGCATCCGACATCACCCGCCATGTGATCGAAGAACACGAGAGCGAGAGCCTGCTCAAGGCCATCGGCCGCTCCATGGCGGTGGTCGAGTTCACCCCGGCCGGCAGGGTGATCAAGGCCAATCAGAATTTCCTCGACACCATGGGGTATCGCCTGGAAGAAGTGGTGGGCCGCCACCACGGGCTGTTTTGCCTGGCCCACGAACGTGAATCGGCCCAGTACCGCGAGTTCTGGGCTTCGCTGAACCGCGGCGAATACCACTCGCACCGCTTCGAACGGGTCAACAAGCAAGGCCAGACCGTGTACCTGGAGGCCTCATACAACCCGATCTTCGACAACAAGGGGCGATTGACAAAAGTGGTGAAGTTCGCCAGCGACATCACCAACCAGGTCAGCACCCAACAGACCGCTGCCGATGCTGCCCACGCAAGCTCGGTACAAACCGACGCCTGCGCGCGCAAGGGCACCCAGGTGGTGCAGCAGACGGTCGAGGTGATCGAGCAGATTTCTGCCGAGCTCAACCAGGCCGCACTCAGCCTCGATGCGGTGAGCAAGCAGTCCGAGCTGATCGGCCAGATTGTCCTGACCATTCGCGGCATTGCCGACCAGACCAACCTGCTGGCACTCAACGCAGCGATCGAAGCCGCCCGGGCTGGCGAGCACGGGCGTGGCTTTGCCGTGGTCGCCGATGAAGTGCGCAGCCTGGCCGCGCGCACCAGCAAGGCAACGCTGGAGATCGTCGAAGTGGTGCGGCAGAACCATGACCTGTCATTGAATGCCGTGGCCAGCATGCAGTCGAGCCTGACCCGCACCGGGCTGGGAGTGGAGCTGGCCAATGAAGCGGGCACGGTGATCATGGAGATCCAGCAGGGCTCACGGCACGTGGTGGACGCGATCAGCCAGATCAGTTCGACCCTTCAATTGCATTGATTCCCTGGCGCAGCTCTTGCTCCAGGTTCTGCAGGCTGGCCAGCAGGCGAGCAAGCAATTGCTCGGTTGGCTGGCCCAGGGCCATGGCCCGCTCAATGGCCTCGCAGTCCTTCACCACGCCCCGCACCTTGAGCATCTTGGCGCCGCCCTTGATGCGGTGAACGGCCATGGCGAGCGGATCAGGTGGCGGCGAGGCTCCCAGCTCGTGCAGTGCTTGCAGGTCTTCTCGAGTGCTCTCGGCCAGTTGCCGCAGCAGGCGCAGGGTCAGTTGCTCGTCATCCTGGGTAAGGTGGCGCAATTGCTCCAGCGCAAAACCGCTGTGGCCAGGCATCGACGTGGCAACCGTGGCGACAGCCGCCGCCGGGAGCACGCTCGCCGACGCCAGGCATGCACGCAGGGCTTGCAGGCCGATGGGCTTGAACAGGCACTCGTCCATGCCATCGTCCAGGCAGCGTTGACGCTCTTGCGCCTGGGCATTGGCGGTGACGCCGATGATCACGCAGGCAGGCAGGCCTTGGTCACGTTCCAGCGCGCGGATGCTTCGGGTCAGTTCGTGCCCGTCCATGATCGGCATGTTGCAATCGGTGATCAGCACATCGAAAGGGTGTTTTCGCCACAATGCCAACGCGTCCTGGCCCTGTTCGGCGAGCACTACCTTGTGGCCTAGCGTGCGCAGCTGCTTGTCGAGCAGCAACAAGTTGGCAGGGTAGTCATCGACCACCAGCACTCTCAATGCGGGGCTGTCGGCCGGTGGCGCAGGAGGCTTGGGTGATTGGCCCGCGGGCGCAACGGCGACCGGCAGATCGAGGTGCACATCTACCTGGGTGCCCAGGCCCTCGAGGCTTTGCAGGGTCAGGGTGCCGCCCATCAGCTCGCACAGGTCGCGGCAGATCACCAGGCCTAGCCCCGCGCCTTGGCGGGCCTGGCGTCCGTCCATCTGGGCAAAGGTGTGGAACAGTCGCGCCTGGTCAGCGCTGCTGATACCCACGCCGCTATCCTTCACCTGCAACATGACGCCCATCGATTGCTCGCCATGCGCAGCTACCTCCAGTGCAACGTCTATCCGCCCCTCCTCGGTAAATTTGATCGCGTTGCTCAACAGATTGGACAACACCTGCTTGAGCCGCAGTGGGTCGCCCAGCACCCAGCAGTGCTCCGTGGGCAGCGCGGCACGCAGGTGAATGCCCTTGGTTCGCGCATTGCCCTCGAATAGCCGCAGTGTGGCGCGCACCAGGCCGACCAGTTCGACGGCCACCGGCTGCAGGGTCATGTGCCCGGCTTCGATGCGCGAAATATCGAGAATGTCGCCAAT
The DNA here is from genome assembly GCF_050586605.1 of Pseudomonas sp. ES1. Classification (NCBI taxonomy): domain Bacteria; kingdom Pseudomonadati; phylum Pseudomonadota; class Gammaproteobacteria; order Pseudomonadales; family Pseudomonadaceae; genus Pseudomonas; species Pseudomonas sp. ES1. The sequence goes on from NZ_JBOBDM010000045.1 coordinate 37,096, forward strand.
CAGCTCAAGCAGTCCAGTCGCCGAGCCATGGGCGGTTTCCAGCGCCTGGCCATCGATGCGGCCATGACGGCTGTCCTCCAGGGCCAGTTCGAGCAAGCCGATGACCGCGTTCATCGGCGTGCGGATTTCATGGCTCATGACCGCGAGAAACGTGCTTTTCGCTTGGTTGGCCTGTTCGGCGTCCTCTTTCGCCTGGCGCAACTGCTCCAACAGCCCGCGGCTGAGCTGCAGTTGATCTTGCAGCGCATGCTGGGCCTCGGTGCGCTGATGGATGAGCTTGCGCAGGTAGCTGTTCCAGAACACCACGCCCGCCAGCAGCACGCTGGCCAGCACCAGCACCTGGAGGGCCAGCGTCCGGTAGTTGCGCCATGGGCTGTCGCTGACAACCGCACTGGTACGCCAGCGATTGACCAGTTGTTCAAGCTCGTCAGGCGCAATGCTCAATAACGCCTTGTCGAGGATGGCCTGCAGCTTGGGCTGTGCAGGGTCGACGGCGAAGGCCGCGAGCGCGGGCTGATCACCCAGTTGCGCAGCGACACGCAGGTCGCCCTTGAAAACTTGGCTGATGAAGTAGCTGGCGTTGATATAGGGGCTGAGCGCGACATCGGCATTGCGTAGGAGCACCGCTTCCATCAGTTGCAGTGGATTGTCCACCTCGACCGGGCGCACTCGAGGTGCCTGCTGCAGTAGCCCGTCGAGTAGCGGCGAGCCGCGCAACAGCGCCACCCGCTGGTCGCTCAGCGGCTGTGCCGGGTCCAATGGCGGTGAGCCGGCGCGTGTCACCAGCACCTGTGGGCTGGCCAGGTAGGGGCGGCTGTAACGCAAGCGAGTGGCCAGCTGCGGGTCATAGCCAATGGCGCCGAGCATGTCGACCTTGCCTTGAGTCGCAGCATCGACCATCTCGCCGAACGACTGCGCTCCGACCACGTTGAAACGCAGGCCGGTGCGCAGGCTGATTTGCTCCAGCAGGTCCATGGTCAGGCCGCGTGGTTGCTGCTGGCTGTCGGTGAACGTCAGTGGTGCGAGGGCAGTATTGATCATCACCTTCACCGTGCGGTGCTGGGTGATCCAGGCCCGTTCCTCGGCGGTAAGGGCGTCCAGCCGGCGATCTAGCAGGATGCTGGTGCTGCCAGTGGTCCAGCGGCGCAGGATGTTCAGCCGTTCGCTGTCGGCGATGCGCCCCAAGGCCTGGTCGATCAGTGCGCGAAGGCGCTGGTTGTCGCGATCCAGGGCAAACGCGAAAGTGCCGGCCGGCAGTTTGACGAAGTGATCGACCTTGACTGCACCCTGGTAGCTTCTGCTGATCACGTAGTCGCTGCTGATGGCGTCGCCCAGGTAAGCATCTGCCTGGCCCAGCGCGACCGCCGCGACCCCGGCCAGGGTAGAGCGGTACAGGGTTATCTGGGCGTTGGGGTAGAGCTGCTGGACGGCTTGCAGGGGCAGGTAGTGATCGACCAGGGCCAGGCGCCGGCCGGCCAGGTCGCTGCCCTCCAGCAGAGCACCGCCCTGTCGGCTGACGAGCACCGCCAGGTCATCGGCATAGGGCAGGCTCAGGGCGAGTTCGGCGTCTGCGGCTTCGAAAGCGTTGGAGGTGCCCAGCAGGTCGATCTCGCCACGGTGCAGGGCAGCGATGGCCTGCGCGCGGGTAGGGTAGCGCCGTACCTTGATGGGTATCCCCAGTTGCTCGGCGATCAGGCCGGCATAATCGGCGCTCAGGCCCTCGTAGTCGTCCTGGCTGGTGTTGATATCGAAAGGCGGGTAGTCGGGGCGCGAGCCGCCCAAGGTCAGTACCTGGCGTTCGCGCAGCCATTGCCGGTCGTTGTCGTCAAGGGGCAGTGGCGCGGCGGCGCTCTGGGCACGGGCCAGCAGGTGACGGTCCTCGCTGGTGGTCTGGGGCAGTCCCTGCACGGGCACCAGCAAGGTCAGCACCAGGCACAGCAGTGTGCCCTTGCTCATGCTTCAGCCCGCGTTGTTGCGTTTGGCCAGGTCGACCATTTCCACCAGTGATTCGACCTTGAGCTTCTCCATGATCCGACCGCGGTAGGTACTGATGGTCTTGGCGCTGAGGTGCATCTGTTCGCCGATCAGCTTGTTGCTCTGGCCTGCGCAGAGGCGGCGCAGCACTTCCATTTCACGGTTCGACAGGCTGCCCAGTCGTTCACCCTCGCTTTCCAGGGTGTTGCTGTTGACTGCCATCTGCGGGAAGGTCGAATAGCCTTTCACCAGCGCCTTGAGGGCAAAGACCAGGGCGTCGAGGTCCTCGTCCTTGTTGACGAAGGCCGAGATGCCGGCGTCCATGCACCGGCGCACGTACAGGTCGGCCGGCTGGCCGGTCAGCGCCATGATCCTGGGGGAGGGGTTGAGCAGTTTGAGGCGTTTGATCACTTCCATGCCATCGAGGTCGGGCAGGCCGATATCGAGGATGACCACATCTGCCTTGGTCTGCTCGGCCAGGCGTGCGGCATCCTTGCCCTTACCGGTTTCACCGACGACGGTGAAGCGCTCCCCCTCGAGCAGCATGCGTACAGCAAGGCGAACAATGTGATGGTCATCGACCAACAGCACGGATGTCATGTGAAACTCCTGTCGGATTGAGCCCATGTCCAATCTTCCATCGGGCTCACGCCTGCGGATCAACTGGGCAGCGCGCACATTACGGTGATTCCGAACCCTTGGTAATAGGCGAGTATAGGCGCGTTGAAAAGACAACAAGGATTTGTAGAAAAGGACTACAAAAGGGGCGCGGGAACGCCCCAGGGCAGGCACTGAGGCAGGCGGGTCAGCTGCAGGCGGGATGCGCCTTGAGGATGCGCTCGCTGGAGGCGGGGTTGTTCTTCAGGGCCTGGCCCACCCGGGGCGGGCGGCTGAGTAGCGGGCCGCCACAGTTGGGGCAGCGGCCGTGCAAGTGCTGGTCATTGCAGTTGCGACAGAAGGTGCATTCGAACGAACAGATCAAGGCGTCCGGGCTGTCGCCCGGCAGGTCGCTGTTGCAGCACTCGCAGTTGGGGCGTAGTTCGAGCATGGGCGTGGCTCCGTGACGTGGAAGGGCAGTGTGCGCCGTCGCCACGTCTGGCGGCAATCGCTTCAGCTGCCCGGGCGGTACAGGTGGGCGTGGCCGGCGCGGTACAGCGCCGATTCGGCGAAGGGTGCATCGCCCAGCACATGGCCGACCAGGATCAGCGCCGTGCGCCGAAAGCCCTTGCTGGCCACGCGCTCGACGATGTCCGCCAGGGTGCCCCTGGCCCAGTCCTGGTCGGGCCAGGTGGCGCGATGGACCACGGCGATCGGGCAGTCGGCCCCGTAGTGGGGCAGGAGCTCCTCGACGATCCGCGCCAGGTTCTTGATGCCCAGGTGGATGGCCAGGGTGCTGCCATGCCGGGCCAGGTCGGCCAGTTGTTCGCCAGCCGGCATCGGTGAGCTGTCGCCGTAACGGGTCAGGATCACTGTCTGCGACACCTGGGGCAGGGTCAGCTCGCAACCCAGCAGCGCGGCGCTGGCGGCGGTGGCCGTCACACCGGGGATGATCTGGTAGTCGATGCCCAGTTCGCGCAGGTGGCGGATCTGCTCACCGATGGCGCCATACAGGCTGGGGTCGCCGCTATGTACCCGGGCCACGTCCTGGCCGTTGGCGTGGGCCTGGCGCATGGCCTCGACGATCTGCTGCAGGTGCAGTTCGGCACTGTTGATCACTGTCTCGGCGCGGTGCCCTTCGAGCACGGCAGCGGGTACCAGGGAGCCGGCATAGATGATCACCGGGCACTGGCGGATCAAACGCTGGCCCTTGACCGTGATCAGTTCCGGATCGCCGGGGCCGGCGCCGATGAAGTAGACCGTCATGGGGAGTCCTTGCAGGTAAAAAGGGCGGATTATCCGCCGATGGCCAGCGCCAGGGTAGCGCCGCCGAGTCGCTGGCGCGGCACGCGCAGGCCAGGCTGCGGCGATTCGCGGCCAGCCAGGGCCAGTGCGGCACTTTCGGCCACACCCCAGCAGCCGGTCTGGGCGAACGCGATGGCCGAGCGCTGGCTGAGCAGCGGCTCGAAGCCGAGCAGTTGCCCGGCATCGAAACAGATGAACGGCAGCCCGAGGCGCTCGGCCAAGGCCAGCAGGCCAGGCTCGCGGGCCTTTGGCGCGATGCTGGCGATGCCGCGCAGCGCGCTGAGCGGCAGGCCGTGCTCGGCCAGGGTCTGGCGCAGCAGGACCGCCAGGGTCTCCACCGGGCAACCCCGGCGGCACCCAAAGCCGGCATACAGCGCCGGCGGCTTTGCTGATTCCAGCATCAGGCTTGGCTGGAGCGACGGTACAGCCAGGCGCTGAGCAGGCCCAGGGCCACCCAGAAGGCGGCATTGGTCAGCCAGGAAGCGATCTTGAACTGGGTTTCCAGTGCCTCGGGTGCCAGGCTTTCATGCACCGCTGGCTGTGGCGCGCCGATCACGTGGGGCACAACCAGCAGCGCAGCGCCCAGTACCTTCAACAGCCAGTTGCGACCGAACACCAGCAATGCCAGGCCAGCGGCGGTGGCAGCGGCGGTGCCGATCCACCAGGTCTGGCGTTGGCCCAGGTCGGCGGCGGCGGTGCCCGGCAGCTCCGGCGGCAGGCCCAGGGTCGGCGCCAGGCAGAACACTGCAAAGCCGGCCAGGCCCCACAGCGCGCCGGTGCTGACCCGGCCCGGCTCGCGCAGGCTATACAGTGCGACCAGGATCAGCGCAAAGCCAACGGCTACCACCAGGTTGCCACCGGTGGTGGACAGCACGCGCTGCCAGCCGTCTTCCGGCGCCCAGGCTTCGGCGCTGTGCTCATGTTCGTGGGGGGCGGCGGCTTCGCCATGCTCATGGTGCTCGGCTGCCGGGGCGGCGCTTTCATAGGTCTCTGCCTGAAGAATCAGTGGGGCGACCCAGAAGCTCTGCAGCAGTGTCAGCAGCAGGGCCGCGAGCAGCCCACTGAAGCCCGCGGTGCGGGCAATACGGGTAATCATGCGGGGCTACTCAGTGGCAGGGGAAGGCGGCGCTGTGGCGGGTGTCGTGGGCAGCGTTGTGCACCGCCTCGATGTGCGAGAAGCCGGCGAAGTAAACCAGGCACAGGCCCAGCAGGCTGGCGCCGATGGCGATGACCATGCGCTGGCTGAGTGTGGCGGGGGTGGCGATGCTGTGTTTTGTGCTGGTAATCGGCATGACGCGTTCCTCTGCTGCTTTTATTGGGGCAACGGGCAGGCGCGGCGCTCCCGGGCAGAACAGCCCAGGGAATACGACAGCGCCCGCCCACCGCGGGGTGTTGATGTGGTGTCAGGCCGGTCTCCGGGCTCACGAGGTGGAGCAGGGCTCCATCTATTGGCGTCACCTTCCCATGCCTGATGAACCGGCACAGTGGTCAAGACGCTTTACTCGCTTACCGTTGCGGGGGCAGCACCGGCCTTGTCCGCTGTCTATTAAAGACGCTGGACGCACCGGTTTCCCGTTTCACCCCCAATGGGGGCACCTGAACGCAGTGCGCTAGCAAATCATGGGGCGTGGCTTGCGTCAATCGCCCCAGCGGTTGACCGGTGTCGGGCGGATGCGTAGCCTTGCCGCTTCGAGGTTCTCCGGCCCAGGCCGGAGCTAAGACGGGAACGCGGTCCAAGCCGCGGCTGCCCCCGCAACTGTAAGCACTCAAAAGGATCGGCACAGCCACTGCGCAAGCGCGGGAAGGCGCCATCCCCCCGGCACCGCTGCCGGAACAGTGCAAGCCAGGAGACCTGCCTCGCAACGTTTTCGACTATCAACCGGGCGGGGTGATCCGGTGGCGAACGCGCCCGGCCGGCAACGCCCGAGGCTGTCGTCCCGCATGCCCGCGCCATTGCTGCCAAGGGCATCGCGACATGAAAACACTGGCCAAGCTCCCCGTCACCATCGTTACCGGCTTCCTCGGCTCGGGCAAGACCACCTTGCTGCGCCACATGCTCGACAACGCCCAGGGCCGCCGCATCGCGGTGATCGTCAACGAGTTCGGCGAGCTGGGCATCGATGGCGAAATCCTCAAGCAGTGCAGCATTGGTTGCACCGAAGAAGAAGCCAACGGCCGCGTCTACGAGCTGGCCAATGGCTGCCTGTGCTGCACCGTGCAGGAAGAGTTCTTCCCGGTGATGCGCGAACTGGTGGCGCGCCGCGGCGACCTCGACCACATCCTCATCGAAACCAGCGGCCTGGCCCTGCCCAAGCCCCTGGTGCAGGCCTTCCAGTGGCCAGAAATCCGCAACGCCTGCACCGTCGATGCGGTCATCACCGTGGTCGACAGCCCGGCAGTGGCCGCCGGCACCTTCGCCGCCTACCCGGACCAGGTAGACGCCCAGCGCAAGCTCGACCCCAACCTGGACCACGAATCGCCGCTGCATGAACTGTTCGCCGACCAGCTGGCCAGCGCCGACCTGGTGGTGCTGAACAAGGCCGACCTGATCGACGCCGAAGGCCTGGCCAAGGTCCGTGCCGAAGTCGCCGAAGAACTGCCGCCAGCGGTGAAAGTGATCGAAGCCAGCAGTGGCCGCCTTCCGCTGGAAGTGCTGCTGGGTGTCGGTGCCGAATCCGAGGCGCACATCGATGGCCGTCGCACCCACCACGATTCGCACCACGACGGCGATGACCACGACGATCACGACCATGACGCCTTCGACTCGATCTCCATCGACCTGCCAGAGGCCGACGAAAGCCTGCTGCTCGACGCCCTGACGCAACTGGTCACCGAGTTCGGCATCCTGCGCGCCAAAGGCTTCGCCGCCATCCCCGGCAAGCCGATGCGCCTGCTGATCCAGGGCGTGGGCACGCGCTTCGACAAGCACTTCGACCGCGCCTGGCGCACTGACGAGCCGCGCATCACCCGCCTGGTGCTGATCGGCCAGGACCTCGATGCCGTGCACCTGGAAGCGCGCCTGCGCCAAGCCCTGGGCGCCTGACCCATGCACCTGCTGCGGACCCAGCCCGGCGGCTTCGTGCCGGACGACAGCATTGCCGACCTCGGCCAGACCCCCGCCGAGCTGGTGATCCTCTGCAGCGGCGATTCGCACCTGGCGCTGCTCGCCGAAACCGCCGAGCAGTTGCCGGACGACTTCCCCAGCGTGCGCCTGGCCAACCCCATGCAGGTGCAGAACCACGCCTCGGTCGACCTGTATGTGGACGAGGTGCTGCGCCACGCCAAGGTGATCCTGGTGTCGCTGCACGGCGGCGTCGGTTACTGGCGCTACGGCGTCGAGCAGCTGGTGGAGCTCAGCCAGCGCGGCGTGCAACTGATCCTGGTGCCCGGCGATGACCGCCCCGACCCGGAACTGACCGACCTGGGCACGGTGCGTGGCGAGCAGGCCGAACGCCTCTGGCACTACCTGCGCCAGGGTGGCAAGGCCAACGCAGTCAGCCTGTTCAACTGCCTGGCCAGCCAGTGGTTGGGGCGTGACTACGCCTGGGATGAACCGCAGCCGTTGCCGCGTACTGCGGTTTACCACCCGGCCAAGGCCAGCGCCCAGTTGCAGGACTGGTACGCCGACTGGCACCCCGAGCAACCGGTGGCGCCGCTGTTGTTCTATCGCTCGCACCTGCAGGCGGCCAACACCGGCTTCATCGACGTGTTTTGCCAACGCCTGCAAGCTTGTGGCCTGAACCCACTGCCCATTGCCGTGGCCAGCCTCAAGGAGCGCGCCTGCCTCGACCAGGTCGAGGCCTGGCTCGATGAGGTTCAGGCTGAAGTGGTGATTAACACCACCGGCTTTGCCTTGTCCAGCCCCGAACAGCCCAACCTGCGCCCGTTGCGCCGCGATGTACCGGTGCTGCAGGCGATCTGTGCCCAGGACAACCAACCGGCCTGGGAGCAGAGCGAACAGGGCCTGGGCGCTCGCGACCTGGCCATGCACATCGCCTTGCCGGAGCTGGATGGGCGCATCATCACCCGCCCCGTGAGCTTCAAGGACCTGGCCTGGCGCAGCGAGCGCAGCCAGTCCGATGTGGTCTGCTACCGGGCCCACCCCGAGCGCATGGACTTCGTCGCCGAACTGGCGCGGCGCTGGGTCGAGCTGGCGCGCCTGGACAACCAGGCGAAGCGCGTGGCGCTGGTGCTGGCCAACTACCCGACCCGCGATGGGCGCATCGGCAATGGCGTCGGCCTGGATACGCCCGGCGCCGCACTCAACATTCTCAAGGCCTTGCAGGCGCAGGGTTACCCGGTGGCCGGCCTGCCCGACAGCGGCACCGAACTGATCCACCAGTTGCTCGGCGGGGTGACCAACGACCTCGACCACCTCGACCAGCGCCCCTGCGCCCAGAGCCTGAGCCTGGCCGATTACCACAGCGCCTTCGCCGCCTTGCCCGAGGCCAACCAGCGCGCCGTGCTGGAACGTTGGGGCCCGCCCGAACAGGACCCGATGTACCGCAGCGGGCGTTTGATGGTGGCCGGCTTGCGCTACGGCCTGACCTTCGTCGGCATCCAGCCCGCGCGCGGCTACCAGGTCGACCACAGCGCGGTGTACCACGACCCCGACCTTGTGCCGCCCCACGGCTACCTGGCGTTCCACTTCTGGCTGCGCAACGGCTATGCCGCCGATGCGCTGATTCACGTCGGCAAGCACGGCAACCTGGAGTGGCTGCCGGGCAAGGGCGTCGGGCTGTCCAATGAATGCTGGCCAGACGCCTTGCTCGGCCCGCTGCCGAACATCTACCCGTTCATCGTCAACGACCCGGGCGAGGGCGCCCAGGCCAAACGGCGCACCCAGGCGGTGATCATCGACCACTTGATGCCGCCGCTGACCCGTGCCGAAACCTATGGCCCACTGCGCCAGCTGGAGCAGCTAGCCGACGAATACTACGAAGCGCAGCTGCTCGACCCGCGCCGTGCCCAGGAGCTGCAGCGCGACATCCTCGAACTGCTCAAGGCCAACCACATCGACCGCGACCTGCAGCTCGAAGGCCAGCTGGACGACGCGGCGGTGTGGCTGCCGCGGCTGGACACCTACCTGTGCGATCTCAAGGAATCGCAGATCCGCGATGGCCTGCACGTGTTCGGCCAGTCGCCCCAGGGCCGGCTGCGCAGCGACACGCTGCTGGCGCTGCTGCGGGTGGAGCGCGGCGACGGCAAGGGCGGCAATGCCAGCCTGATCCGCGCCCTGGCCCGGGCGCTGGGGCTGGGCTTCGACCCGCTCGATTGCGACCTCGGCCAGGCCTGGCAAGGGCCGCGCCCGGCGCTGTTGCAGCAGCTTGACGCAGCGCTGTGGCGCACCGCCGGGGATACCCGTGAACGGCTCGAACTGCTGGCGTTGACACTGATCGAACAGGCGCTGGAAGGCGACTGCCCACTTGAAGGGCAGGCTGACTGGCAACCGGTACGCGAAGTGCTGCATGCGCTGGTCGAGCAGGTCGCCCCCAACCTGGACGCCTGCGGCGCTGCCGAAATCGACGGCCTGCTGGCGGCCCTGGCCGGGCGTTTCGTCCCCGCCGGGCCCAGCGGCGCACCAAGCCGTGGCCGCCTGGACGTGCTGCCCACCGGGCGCAACTTCTATACCGTCGATGTGCGCAACCTGCCCACCACCACCGCCTGGCGTCTGGGCTTCGCCTCGGCCAACCTGATTCTTGAACGCCACCTGCAGGACCACGGCGACCACCTGCGCCAGTTGGGCCTGTCGGTGTGGGGCACGGCCACCATGCGCACCGGCGGCGACGACATTGCCCAGGCCATGGCGCTGATGGGCGTGCGCCCGGTATGGGCAACCGGCAGCCAGCGCGTTGACGACTTCGAGATCTTGCCGCTGAGCCTGCTCGATCGCCCACGGGTCGATGTCACGCTGCGGGTCTCGGGCTTCTTCCGCGATGCCTTCGGTAACCTGATTCGCCTGTTCGACGCGGCGGTGCAGGCGGTGGCCGCGCTGGATGAGCCGGATGACCTCAACCCGCTGGCCGCCCGCGTGCGTGCCGAGCGTCAGGCGCTGCTCGATGACGGCCTGGATGAAGAACTGGCGGCGCGCCAGGCCGGCTGGCGCGTGTTCGGCGCCAAGCCCGGCGCCTATGGCGCCGGGGTGCAGAACGCCATCGACGGGCGCCTGTGGCACAGCCGCGACGATTTGGCCGAGGTCTACCTCAACCACGGCGGCTACGCTTACGGCGCCAGCGACGAAGGCACCCCGGCCCGCGCGCGCTTCGCCCAGCGCCTGAGCCAGGTGCAGGCGGTGCTGCAGAACCAGGACAACCACGAGCACGACCTGCTCGATTCCAACGACTACTACCAGTTCCAGGGCGGCATGCTGGCCGCCGCCGAGACCCTGGCTGGCACCGCCCGGGCCAGCTACCACGGTGACCACAGCCAGGCCGACCGGCCGCGTATCCGAACCTTGAAGGAAGAGCTCAACCGGGTGATCCGCGCCCGCGCGCTCAACCCCAAGTGGATCGACGGCGCCAAGCGTCATGGCTATAAAGGAGCCTTCGAGCTGGCGGCGACGGTCGACAACCTGTTTGCCTTCGACGCCACCACCGGGCTGATCGACGACCATCATTACCAAGGCCTGGCCGACGCCTACGTGCTTGACCCGGCGACCCGTGATTTCATGCGCGAGCACAACCCCGAAGCCCTGCGCGACCTCACCGAGCGCCTGCTGGAAGCCCAGCAGCGCGGCCTGTGGCAGGACCCGGGCGACTACCGCGAGAGCCTCGAGCAACAGTTGCTCGAAGGCGAGGAAGACTGCTGAACATGAACGAACCTGTGCAATTCCCCCTGGCCGCCGTGGTGGGGGCCGACGAACTGAAGTTGGCCCTGTGCCTGACCGCCATCGACCCGAAGATCGGCGGTGTGCTGATCGAAGGCCCGCGCGGCATGGCCAAGAGCACCCTGGCTCGCGGCCTGGCCGACCTGCTGGGCGATGGGCCGTTCGTCACCTTGCCGCTCGGCGCCACCGAGGAACGACTGGTCGGCACCCTCGACCTGGACGCCGCGCTGGGCCAGGGCCAGGCGCGTTTCGCCCCAGGCGTGCTGGCGCACGCCGATGGCGGCGTGCTGTATGTGGATGAGGTCAACCTGCTGCCCGACCCGCTGGTGGACTTGCTGCTGGATGTGGCCGCCAGCGGCACCAACCGCATCGAGCGCGATGGCATTTCCCATCGCCACGCCGCGCGCTTCGTGCTGATCGGCACCATGAACCCGGAGGAGGGCGAGCTGCGCCCGCAACTGCTCGACCGCTTTGGCCTGAACGTCGCCCTCGACGGCTTGCCGGCACCCGAGGCGCGCCAGCAGATCATTCGCCGGCGCCTGGCGTTCGACAGCGACCCTGAAGCCTTCTGCGCCCAGTGGGCCGGAGCCCAGACGGAGTTGCGCGAGCGCTGCCGGGCCGCCCGCGAGCGCTTGGCCGCGATCGCCTTGGACGACCAGGCGCTGGCCTGGATCACCGAACGCTGTTTCGCCGCCGGGGTCGATGGCCTGCGCGCCGACCTGGTGTGGCTGCGCGCCGCCCGCGCCCATGCGGCCTGGCGTGGCCACGCTGCCATCGAAGAGCAGGATGTGGATGCCGTCGCCGAATTTGCCCTGCGTCACCGTCGTCGGCAGGACTCTGCGCAGGCACAGGCCACCCCGCCCGGTGCCGCCGAGCAGTCGCAGGCTCCGGGTCAGGCCCAGGGGCAGGGCGACTGGGGCGCCTTGGGGCCGCAGCCGGTGGCCAGCGGTGCTCGGCGCGAGGTGCCGAACTGGGCAAAAAAGCCCTGAGCATCCGCCGCCGCGACGCCCAGGCGGCAGATGCCAGACCCCGCGTCGGCCAGTTGAACGGTGTTTCCCGTGGCCGCGCCCGGGCAGCCGAAGATGGCCGCATCGCCTGGCTGCCGACCCTGCTCAAAGGCCGCCCTCGCCAGCGCCGCGACCTGTGCTGGCAGCAGCGCCAGGCCCAGGCGCCGGAACTGTGGCTGGTGATCGTCGATGCCTCGGCCTCCACCCGTCGCCACCAGGCGCTGGCCCAGGCCAAGGGCCTGCTGGCGGGGGTGTTCGACCAGGCCTACCGGCAACGTGCGCGGTTGGCGCTGTTGACCGCCAGTGGCAGCAAACCGCAGTGGCAACGCCACGGGCTCAAGGCTTCGCAAGCGCTCCAGCCCTGGCTGCAGCAGCTGGGTGCCGGCGGTGGCACACCGCTGTTGGCGGCCCTGGAAGAGGCACGGCACTGGTTGCTGGCGCGGGGCAAACGGCTGCCCCACGAGGTGCAGCGCTGCCTGTTGCTGACCGATGGTCGGCTGCAGGGGTGGCAAGCAGCGCAACCGCTACCGTGCAGTACTTTGCTGGTGGATATGGAATTGGCGGCGGTACGTGTGGGTCGCGCACGGCAACTTGCCGAACAACTTCATGCCGATTATCGGCATATCGAGCAGTTCGCTACCGTCAATTGAATGGAATAACTGCGACGGGATGTCGCATGAAAGAAAGTTGTAGCGAGGGGAACTTTGAAGTTGCACCTGTGCGTGCCGGGCACGCACAGGAATCACCGCGCTTTGCTTATTCAGGCATCGACCAGGGTTGCAGGTCATAGCCCTTCTGGCACAGTTCGGCACGCACTTCCTCAATCAGGCTGGCCCACTGCGCAGGGTCCGAATAGACCCGCGAAGAGACTTGCTTGGCGCCGATGCGGGCGCTGGTCCGGTCGATCACTGCCAGGCTTAGTTCGCCGGTACCGTTGGGTGCATCCCAGGCGACGCACTGGAAGGGTTCGAAGGCGTGGTCGGCAATCAGCAGTGCTTCGTTGACACGGAGCGGGGCGTTCATGGGTTCGGTCTCTCTATGGTCCCAAACAGCGAAAAGTGTTTCCGCGGTGTTATTCCGGTACAGGTTACAGCGCGGTGTTAATCGTACTGATGCTCCAGATCAGGGGATGAGTCACACAATCTAAGAATTTTTTTATCTGGACGCATTGCAAGGTGTTTCTGCGTGCCGTCTGTGACGTCAATAAAATACGAAAATTCCCGGGCGGCTCAAATACGGCCGAATCGGGCTGACCAACGGTAGTGGGGGCTGTCAAGTTCATTGCTACTGTTACTTTTGGCGTCGCAACTTACTGTTTATAGATAAAAAACCCTATTCCGGCGCCAAGGAATGGTCATGCTCGAGCCTGCCGCCCAACGTCGCTTGCTGATCGTCGACCCCTGCGACGATTGTCATCGATTGTTACCGGGCCTGCGCGGCGTCGGCTGGGATGTGCGTAGTTGCAGCCTGGACGTTGCCCTGGAGCACCCCTGCGATGTCGGCCTGCTGCGCCTGCAGGCCTCGCACCTGCGTCACCCCGACGCGGTCAAGGACATGATCAAACGCAGCAATACCGAATGGATCGCCGTGCTCAGCGCCGAAGAACTGCGCATGCAGAATGTCGGCGATTTCGTTTGCGAATGGTTTTTCGACTTCCACACCTTGCCGTTCGACGTGTCGCGGGTGCAGGTCACCCTTGGCCGGGCCTTCGGCATGGCGCGCCTGCGTGGCCGAGGCGCGGTGCGCGATGGCGAGGCCGAGCCCGAGCACGAACTGCTGGGCGAGAGCCGGCCGATCCGCGAACTGCGCAAACTGCTCGGCAAACTGGCACCCACCGAATCGCCGGTGCTGATCCGTGGCGAGAGCGGTACCGGCAAGGAATTGGTGGCGCGCACCCTGCACCGCCTGTCGCAGCGCCATGACCAGCCGTTCGTCGCCATCAACTGCGGCGCGATTCCCGAACACCTGATCCAGTCCGAGCTGTTCGGCCATGAGAAGGGCGCCTTCACCGGTGCCCACCAGCGCAAGGTCGGGCGCATTGAGGCGGCCAATGGCGGCACCCTGTTCCTCGACGAGATCGGCGACCTGCCGCTGGAGCTGCAGGCCAACCTGCTGCGCTTTCTGCAGGAGCGGCACATCGAACGGGTGGGCAGCACCCAGCCGATCGCCGTGGATGTGCGGGTGCTGGCAGCGACCCACGTCGACCTGGAAAAGGCCATCGCCCTCGGCCGTTTCCGTGAAGACCTGTATTACCGGCTCAACGTGCTGCAGGTGGTGACCGCGCCGCTGCGTGACCGGCATGGCGACCTGTCGATGCTGGCCAGCCATTTCGCCCGTTTCTACAGCCTGGAGACCGGCCGCCGGCCGCGCTCCTTCAGCGACAGCGCGCTGGCGGCCATGGGCCGCCATGACTGGCCGGGCAACGTGCGTGAGCTGGCCAACCGTGTGCGCCGGGGCCTGGTGCTGGCCGAAGGGCGGCAGATCGAAGCCCCGGACCTGGGCCTGCACGACCAGGTGGCTCAGGAAGCGCTGCTGGGCACCTTGGAGGACTACAAGCACCGCGCCGAGCGCCAGGCCCTGTGCGACGTACTCAACCGGCACAGCGACAACCTCAGCATCGCGGCCAAGGTGTTGGGGATCTCCCGGCCGACCTTCTATCGGCTGCTGCACAAGCATCAGATCCGCTGAGGCCCGTTCCCGCGCGCCCTTTGCTCTGGATCAACACCCGGCCACTGCTTCAGGCGGATGCTCAAGCCCTACCGACAGCTTGAGAGGACCCGGCCATGAGCAGCACCTTCTTCATCCCAGCCGTGAACATCATGGGCATCGACTGCCTGGACGAAGCCATGGCCGCCATCGCCGGCTACGGCCTGCGCAAGGCGCTGATCGTGACCGACCAGGGCCTGGCCCGCGCTGGCGTGGCCGAACGCATCGCCGGGCTGCTGGCCATGCGCGATATCGACTCGGTGGTGTTCGATGGCGCCAAGCCCAACCCGAGCATCGCCAACGTCGAGGCCGGCCTGGCCGTGCTGCAGCGCGAGCGTTGCGACTGCGTGGTCTCGCTGGGTGGTGGTTCGCCCCATGACTGCGCCAAGGGCATTGCGCTGTGCGCCACCAACGGCGGGCATATCAGCGACTACGAAGGGGTGGATCGCTCGAGCAAGCCGCAACTGCCGCTGATCGCCATCAATACCACCGCCGGCACCGCCAGCGAAATGACCCGCTTCTGCATCATCACCGACGAGGCGCGCCACGTGAAAATGGCCATCGTCGACCGCAACGTCACGCCTATCCTGTCGGTCAACGACCCGGCGCTGATGGTCGGCATGCCCAAGTCGCTGACCGCCGCCACCGGCATGGACGCGCTGACCCACGCCATCGAGGCCTATGTATCGACTGCCGCCACGCCGATCACCGACGCCTGCGCGCTCAAGGCCATCAGCCTGATCAGCGACAACCTGCGCCAGGCGGTGGCCGACGGCAGCGACCTGCAGGCCCGGGAGAACATGGCTTATGCGCAGTTCCTTGCCGGTATGGCCTTCAACAACGCCTCTCTGGGGTACGTGCATGCCATGGCGCACCAGTTGGGCGGTTACTACGACCTGCCCCATGGGGTGTGCAACGCGGTGCTGCTGCCCCATGTGCAGCGCTTCAATGCCAAGGTCAGCGCCGCGCGTCTGCGCGATGTGGCCAAGGCCATGGGCGTGAAAGTGTGTGGGCTGGAGGCGGAGCAGGGGGCTGGAGCGGCGATTTCTGCCATCGAGCACCTGGCGGCGGCGATCGGCATCCCGGCCGGGCTCGCCGAGCTGGGGGCCAAGGTTGAGGATGTGCCGGTGTTGGCGGGCAATGCGCTGAAGGATGCCTGTGGGTTGACCAATCCGCGGGTGGCCAGCCAGGCGGAGATCGAGGCGATCTTCAAGGCGGCGTTTTAGGCGCAGGGCGGATTGAGTGAGGGCCACCAGGTGCCTGCCGGTGTTTTTGCAGCGCCTATGAGATCGAGCGCCGCCCGCGCGGCGCTTCGCGGGTAAACCCGCTCCCACAGTTTATTTCGGGCCAATTATTCCTGTGGAAGTACCGGCGCCTGCCTTGGTGCATGCCTTGAGTCATGTGGGGCGGCGGCAAC
>NZ_JBOBDM010000046.1:0-52513 GCF_050586605.1 Pseudomonas sp. ES1
CGGCCAAAGGCGGAACGAGTGTGTAACCAGGTATGTCTAGAATTACCTGTGACCCTCCAGGAGTAAACGCACCATGACCTCAACCTATTACACCGGCGAAGAACGCAGCAAACGCATCTTCGCCATCGTCGGTGCCTCCTCGGGCAACCTGGTGGAATGGTTCGACTTCTATGTCTACGCCTTTTGCGCCATCTATTTTGCCCCGGCCTTCTTCCCCTCCGACGACCCCACGGTGCAGTTGCTCAACACGGCCGGGGTGTTCGCCGCGGGCTTCCTGATGCGGCCCATCGGCGGCTGGATCTTCGGCCGCTTGGCCGACCGTCACGGGCGCAAGAATTCGTTGATGACCTCGGTGCTGATGATGTGTTTCGGCTCCTTGATCATTGCCTGCCTGCCGACCTATGCCAGCATCGGAGCCTGGGCGCCGGCGCTGCTGCTGTTGGCGCGGCTGATCCAGGGCCTGTCGGTGGGCGGCGAGTACGGCACCACCGCCACCTACATGAGCGAAGTGGCCCTGCGCGGCCAGCGCGGCTTCTTTGCCTCGTTCCAGTACGTCACCCTGATCGGCGGCCAGTTGCTGGCGGTGCTGGTGGTGGTGATCCTGCAGCAGTTGCTGAGCGAGGAAGAACTGCGCGCCTACGGCTGGCGTATCCCGTTCGTGGTTGGTGCGGTTGCCGCGCTGATCTCGCTGGTGCTGCGCCGCTCCCTGGAAGAAACCAGCAGCGCCGAGACTCGCCAGGACAAGGACGCAGGCTCGGTCAGTGGCCTGCTGCGCAACCACGCCGCCGCCTTCATCACCGTGCTGGGCTATACCGCCGGCGGCTCGCTGATCTTCTACACCTTCACCACCTACATGCAGAAGTACCTGGTTAACACCGCCGGCATGAACGCCAAGAGCGCCAGTTTCGTGATGACCGGCGCGCTGTTCCTGTTCATGATCCTGCAGCCGGTGTTTGGCATGCTCTCCGACCGCATTGGCCGGCGTAACTCGATGCTGCTGTTCGGCGCTCTGGGCACGCTGTTCACCGTGCCGCTGCTGATGGCGTTGAAGACCGTGAGCAGCCCGTTCATGGCCTTCGTGCTGGTGACCCTGGCACTGTGCATCGTCAGTTTCTACACCTCGATCAGCGGCCTGGTGAAGGCCGAGATGTTCCCGCCGCAGGTGCGGGCGCTGGGGGTAGGGTTGGCCTATGCGATCGCCAACGCGGTGTTCGGCGGTTCGGCCGAGTACGTGGCCCTGGGCTTGAAGACCCTGGGCATGGAGAACACCTTCTACTGGTACGTGACCGCCATGATGGCGGTGGCCTTCCTGTTCAGCCTGCGCCTGCCCAAGCAGGCGCAGTACCTGCACGATGATCACTAAGGACGTTGCATGAGCAACCAACTGTTCGACGCCTACTTCACCGCCCCGGCCATGCGCGAGGTCTTTTCCGATCGGGGCCGGCTGCAGGGCATGCTCGATTTCGAGGCGGCCCTGGCCCGTGCCGAAGCCGCCGCCGGGCTGGTGCCACACGCCGTGGTGCCGGCGATCGAGGCCGCCTGCAAGGCCGAGCGCTACGACGTGCGGGCATTGGCCGATGCCATCGCCACTGCTGGTAACTCGGCGATCCCGCTGGTCAAGGCCTTGGGCAGGGTTATCGCCAGTGGCGTGCCCGAGGCCGAGCGCTATGTGCACCTGGGCGCCACCAGCCAGGACGCGATGGACACTGGCCTGGTGCTGCAACTGCGTGCGGCGCTGACGCTGATCGAAAGCGACCTCGGCAGCTTGGCCGACACCTTGGCCCGCCAGGCCCTGCAGCATGCCGACACGCCACTGGTGGGCCGCACCTGGTTGCAGCACGCCACGCCAGTGACCCTGGGGATGAAGCTGGCCGGTGTGCTCGGCGCCCTGACCCGTCATCGCCAGCGCTTGAAGGAGCTGCGCCCGCGCTTGCTGGTGCTGCAGTTCGGCGGTGCCTCCGGCAGCCTCGCGGCGCTGGGCAGCAAGGCCTTGCCAGTGGCCGAAGCCTTGGCCGAACAGCTGCAACTGACGTTGCCCGAGCAACCCTGGCACACCCAGCGCGACCGCCTGGTGGAATTTGCCTCGGTGCTGGGCCTGATCGCCGGCAGCCTGGGCAAGTTCGGCCGTGATGTCAGCCTGTTGATGCAGACCGAGGCGGGCGAGTTGTTCGAACCCTCAGCGCCGGGCAAGGGCGGCTCCTCGACCATGCCGCACAAGCGCAACCCGGTGGGGGCGGCGGTGCTGATCGGCGCCGCCACCCGTGTGCCGGGGCTGGTTTCGACGCTGTTCAGCGCCATGCCCCAGGAGCACGAACGCAGCCTGGGCCTGTGGCACGCCGAATGGGAAACCCTGCCGGAAATCTGCTGCCTGGTGTCCGGCGCCCTGCGCCAGGCCCAGGTGATCGCCGAGGGCATGGAAGTGGACGCCCCACGCATGCGCCGCAACCTCGACCTCACCCAGGGGCTGGTGCTGGCCGAAGCCGTCAGCATCGTCCTGGCCCAGCGCCTGGGCCGCGATCGCGCCCATCATCTGCTGGAGCACTGCTGCCAGCGCGCGGTGGCCGAGCAACGCCACCTGCGCGCCGTGCTCGGTGACGAACCCCAGGTCAGCGCCGAGTTGTCCGCCGACGAACTCGACCGCCTGCTCGACCCTGCCCATTACCTCGGCCAGGCCCGTGTCTGGGTGGCGCGTGCCGTGGCCGAACATCAACGTTTCATTGCCTGAAGGAGACCGCTGTGGCGCACGTGCAACTGGCCGATGGCGTACTGCATTACCAACTCGACGGCCCGGCGCATGCCCCGGTGCTGGTGTTGTCCAACTCGCTGGGTACCGACCTTGGCATGTGGGACACGCAGGTCCCGGCATGGAGCGAACACTTTCGCGTGCTGCGTTACGACACCCGTGGCCACGGTGCCTCGGTGGTCAGCGAAGGGCCCTACAGCATCGAACAGCTGGGTAACGATGTGCTGGCGCTGCTCGACGCCCTGGATATCCCCAAGGCCCACTTCGTCGGCCTGTCCATGGGCGGCCTGATCGGCCAGTGGCTGGGTATCAACGCAGGCGCCCGCCTGCTCAGCCTGACCCTGTGCAACACGGCGGCGAAAATCGCCAATGACGAGGTGTGGAACACCCGCATCGACACCGTGCTCAAGGGCGGCCAGCAGGCCATGCGTGACCTGCGTGATGCGTCCATTGCGCGCTGGTTCACCCCGGCGTTCGCCGCGGCCGAGCCGGCCATTGCCCAACGCATAACCGAGATGCTGGCGCACACCTCGCCTGCCGGTTACGCCGGCAACTGCGCCGCTGTGCGGGATGCCGATTTCCGTGACCAGCTCCAGCACATCCAGGTGCCGACCCTGGTCGTCGCCGGTAGCGCCGATGTGGTCACCACGCCGGAGCATGGCCGGTTCATGCAGGCTGGCATCCCGGGTGCCGATTACGCCGAGTTCCCGGCGGCGCACCTGTCCAACGTCGAGGTCGGTGCGCCGTTCAGTGACCGCGTGCTCGATTTTTTGCTGGCTCGCTGAGGACATACGCCATGGATGAGAAACAACGCTACGACGCCGGCATGCAGGTGCGCCGCGCGGTGCTGGGCGATGCCCATGTCGACCGCAGCCTGGAGAAGCTCAACGACTTCAACGGCGAGTTCCAGGAAATGATCACCCGCCATGCCTGGGGTGATATCTGGACCCGCCCGGGGCTGCCACGGCATACCCGCAGCCTGATCACCATCGCCATGCTGATCGGCATGAACCGCAACGAAGAGCTCAAACTGCACCTGCGCGCGGCGGCCAACAATGGCGTGACGCGCGAAGAGATCAAGGAAGTGATCATGCAGAGTGCGATCTACTGCGGCATCCCGGCGGCCAATGCCACCTTCCACCTGGCGGAGTCGGTGTGGGATGAGTTGGGGGTCGAGTCGCGGCAGTGAGGTGAATCGGTGTCGCCGTCATCGCCGGCAAGCCGGCTCCCACGGGGGCCGGCATCTGCTGCACCTGTGGGAGCTGGCTTGCCAGCGATGAAGCCCACGTAATGCCATCGTCAGACTGCGGCTTTCTTCTGGCGGATGGCCACGGGCCCGGCATTGGCCTCCACGGCTTTCTTCAGATCGCCACACAATCCGGCCATGAACGCCAGCTCCGCCACCACGAACAACGGCCCGATGATCAGCCCGCTGACATCATCGACAAACGCCGGCTTGCGCCCTTCGTAAGCATGCCCGACAAACTGGATGATCCAGCCCACCACAAACGCCCCCAGCCCGGCGCTCAGCCACAGCCCGGTGGCCTGCACGGCCAAGGCCTGGCCGGCCCACAGGCACAGCCCCAGCAACAGCCCCATCACCAGGCCGAAACGCAGGTCCAGGCGCAGGTAGAACCACACCGACCAGGTGGCCAGCAGCAATGCCGGTGACAGCCACAGACCTGCCACGTCCCAGCCGGGCCGCGACAGCAGGATGCTCACCGCCAGCACGATCAACGGAATACCGACGAAGTGGGTGGTGATATTGCGCGGGTCGCGATGATAGGCGGCGTATTGACTCAGGTGTTCGACGAGGTTTTTCATTGTTGTTCCTCCATCAGGGGTAGGCGCAGCTTGCCCCGTCCATTCGTTGTCGTCTGTCGCCTGGCCGACAGAGTCCGCTTTGCGAGGTGCCATGCACGATCTGCGTCCCCAGTTGCTGCACGGGCAATGGTTCCGGCAGTTGCCCACCAAGGTTCAGGATAGCCTGCTGGCCCTGGCCCGAACCCGCGAGCTGGCGCCAGGGCAATGCCTGTTCCAGCGTGGCGATGCGCCGTGCGGGCTGTATGCGGTGCTCGACGGGGCGATGCGGGTGGGGGCGGTGAGCAGCGAGGGCAAGGAGGCGCTGTTGACCTTGGTCGAAGCGCCGTACTGGTTCGGCGAGATCAGCCTGTTCGATGGCCAGCCACGCACCCATGACGCCTTCGCGGAAGGGGCTACACGATTACTGTGGCTGCCCCAGGCGCCTTTGCTCGAGTGGTTGGCGCGTGAACCGCAGCACTGGCGCGAGTTGGCGCTGCTGATGAGCCACAAGCTGCGCTGGGTATTCGTCGCCCTGGAGCAGCAGAGCCTGCTGGCCGCAGCGCCGCGGGTCGCCCACCGCCTGCTGCAGATCGCCGAGGGTTATGGCGAGCGCGATATCGCCCAGTGGCGCCTGCAACTGTCCCAGGAGCAGCTGGCGCTGATGCTGTCGCTGTCGCGCCAGACCATCAACCAGATTCTCAGGAACCTCGAACAGTCCGGCGTGGTACGCCTGGGCTACGGCGAGGTGGAGATTGTCGATGCGCCGCGGCTGCGGGCAATGGCTCAGCATCCAGGCTGACCAGGGTCTCGATCATCGCCCGTGCCGCCGGCGACAGGCGATAGCCGCTGCGGCTGACCACCCCGCAACGCACGCTCAGCACCTCCAGCCCCGGCGGCAGGTTGCGCCAGTGCAGGCGCACCAGGGTGCCGGCGGCCAGGTCTTCGGCCACCGCTTCTTCGCTGGCGCTGCCGACCGCGTCGCTGGCCAGCACCACGCTGCGCAGCACCGCCAGGTGCTCGGTTTGCAGGTGCGGGGTGAAGTCGTTGCGCCCGCTGAGGTTGGCCAGGCGCTTGCGTACCCCGGGGGCGAGCAGGGCGCAGGCCAAGGGGTAGGCGAACAGGTCGTTGGTCGACAGGCTGTCCTTGGCCAGCAGCGGGTGCCCGGGGCGGCAGAAGAACAGGCCGGGGCGTGGGTTGAGCGGTTCGGTGTGAAAGTTCGGGTCGGCCTCGAACGGGCGGATGTCATCGACGAAGAACTCGATCTGCTCGCGGCGCAGGGCCTGGCCCAGGCGCTCGGCGTTGTCCACCAGCAGTTGCGTGCGGATGCCGGGGTGGCGCTCGATGAACTGCTGCAAGGCCTCGGGCACCAGGCGCACCGCCAGGGCCGGGCCACTACCGAAGTGCAGTTCGCCGGCGTCGAGCTTGGTCATCTGCGACACCTCGTTGTTCAACTGGGCGGCGCCTTGCACCAGGCGGCGGGCGTGTTGCAGCACCACTTGGCCTTCGGGGGTGGGGGGCAGGGCTTTGTTGCCACGGTCGACCAGGGTGCAGCCGAGGGTCTGCTCGAGGTTCTGGATGGCCCGGCTGAATGCCGGTTGGGTGATGCCCATGGCTTCGGCGGCGCGGACGAAACTGCGGTACTCGGTGAGGGCGATGAAATAGCGCAGTTGGCGGAGGTCCATGCTCGGGCTCTGGTGCGGGGATCAGGGCTCGGTTTTAGCTTTTGTTACATATAGCGTCAAAGAATGTTATTTGATTTATATATGCATTTTTGTTCTTTGTTGTCATTGCCGACCTCTTCGCGGGTAAACCCGCTCCCACAGGTTTCTCACCAATCCTGTGGGAGCGGGTTTACCCGCGAAGAGGCCGGACCTGCTAGAGCAGGTTCAGCGGATAGCTCACGATCAACCGGTTTTCATCGAATGCGTTGGTGCTGTAGTCCCTGCGCATGGTGGAGTTGCGCCACTTCAGCGACAGATCCTTGAACGCACCGGACTGCACTACATAAGCCAGCTCGGTCTCCCGCGCCCATTCCTTGCCGTCGTTCACTGCGCTGGTGTGCACGTTGTCGCCCTTGATATAGCGGTTCATCAAGGTCAGCCCAGGAACACCGACGCTGACGAAATTGAAGTCGTGACGCACCTGCCAGGAGCGTTCCTTGGCGTTGTCGAAGCTTGAGTTGTAGCTGTCGTTGGCCAGGGTGCCGCCGCTGGTGCCGTTGACTCGCATCCAGGCGTCGTCGCCGCTGACCTTTTGCAGGCCAACGTAGAAGGTATGCCCCTTGTAGCGTGCCGAGAGCAGGGCCGAAGCGGTGCGGTTGTCCAGCTCGCCGGCGCGTTCGCTGCCATCTTCCTTGCCGATGAAGTAACCGAGGTTGGCGCCCAGGGTCCAGTCGCCCAATGGCTGGCTGTGCACCAGGTTGAGGTACTGCTGGCGGTAGATGTCTTTGAGTTGCGCATCCCACAGCCCAATCATCGTGCGCTTGTCGTTGAAGGTGTATTCACCGCCAGCGAAGTTGAAGCGGTCGGAGGTAGCGGCGGCGCGGCCCTGCATGAACATGTCTTCCATGCTTGCGTCGTTGCGCGGGCTGTTGCCACGGAACTGGCCGCCATACAAGGTGAGGCCATCGATTTCCTTGGAGGTGAGCTGGCCGCCACGGAAGGTCTGCGGCAGCGAGCGGCCGTCGTCGGAACGCAGGATCGGCAGCACTGGCATCCATTCGCCGACCTTCAGTTCGGTCTGCGACAGGCGCGCCTTGAACGCCACGCCCAGGCGGCCGAAGTCATCGGCCGGGCGGCCATCGTCGTGCACCGGCAGCAGTTGGGTGCCGGCGGTGCCTTTGCCGCCGTCGAGCTTCTGCGAATACAGGCCCAGCACATCCAGGCCGAAACCGACGGTGCCCTGGGTGAAGCCGGAGCGGGCGTCGAGGATGAAGCTCTGGGTCCATTCCTCGGCCTTGCCCTGGGGGTTGGCCGGGTCGACGAAGTTGCGGTTGATGTAGAAGTTGCGCAGGTTGAGGCTGGCCTTGGCGTCCTCGAAAAAGCCGCTTTCGGCGGCCAGGGCGGGCAGGGCGCAGGACATGGCCAACAGGCCGGGCAGCAGCTGGCGTGCGGGGTGCAAAGTGCTCATCTGTCGTGGATCTCTTGTTTTTATTGGGCGAGCCGGGGCGCTGCGGGTGCGGGCCGCAGGGGACGGGCGTCTTTGTGAGAACTTGTGCAACGTTGCGTGGGCGATGGTGCGTGGGAGGGTGGGGGCGAGGCAATTCGCCGCAAGCGGAATGGGGCGATTATCGAACGTAATGTTCGGGCATCAGGCCGCATCGCCGGCAAGCCGGCTCCCACCCCGATCGCACCAAACTCAAGCCGTGCGCTGCTCCTGTGGGAGCCGGCTTGCCGGCGAAAGGCCGGTAGAAACTCCCGGCAAACAAAAAGCCCACCGCGAGGGTGGGCTTGATGCTGTTGCCGGTGTGATCAGCCTTTTGGCGACTGTACCGACGCTTGCTGGTTGGTCTGCTCGTACCAGCCGCCACCGAGGGCCTTGTACAGGTTGACCTCGCTGACCAGCTGCGACAGGCGATCGCCGATCAGCGACTGCTGGGCGCTGAACAGGTTGCGCTGGGCATCGAGGAAGGTCAGGTTGCTGTCGATGCCGATGCGGTAACGGCGCTCGGCCAGGCGGTAGTAATCCTGGTTGGCGGCCACCAGGTCACGCTGCGCCTGCAACTGCTCTTCGAACGTCTTGCGTGCGGCCAGGCCATCGGCGACTTCCTGGAAGGCGGTCTGGATGGTCTTTTCGTACTTGGCGACGTTGATGTCCTTCTGGATCTTCGAGTAGTCCAGGCTCGCCTTCAGGCTGCCGGCGTTGAAGATCGGCAGGTTGATCTGCGGCTGGAACAGCCAGGTGCCAGAGCCACCCTTGAACAGGCCGCCCATGTCCGGGCTCAGGGTCCCGGCGTTGGCGGTCAGGCTGATGCTCGGGAAGAACGCAGCGCGGGCGGCGCCGATGTTGGCGTTGGCGGCCTTGAGCAGGTGCTCGGCTTCCTGGATGTCCGGGCGCCGTTGCAGCAGGTCGGACGGCAGGCCCGCTGGCACTTCGGCCAGCTGGTCGGCGTTGAGCTCCAGCGGCTTGGGCAGGCTGGCCGGCACGCCGGTACCCACCAGCACGGTCAGGCTGTTGAGGTCCTGGGCGACCAGGCGCTGGTACTGCGCGTACTTGACCCGGGCGCCTTCCACGGCGGTGCGTGCCTGGCTGACGTCGAGCGCCGACGCCACACCCACCTCGTTGCTGCGGCGAGTGAGGTTGTAGCTCTCTTCGTAGGTTTTCAGGGTTTCCTGGGTCAGCTTGAGCAGCGCCTGGTCGGCCTGCCAGGTGTAATAGGCGTTGGCCACGCTGGCCACCAGGCTGATCTGCGTGGAGCGGCGCGCCTGTTCGCTGGACAGGTAGGTTTCCAGGGCCTGCTGGCTCAGGCTGCGTACGCGGCCGAAAAGGTCCAGCTCGTAGGCACTGACGCCGATCGTTGCCGAGTACTGGCTGGTGATGTCTGCCTCACCGGTTTGCGACACGTTCCCCGGTACCCGCTGACGGCTGCCGCTGCCATTGGCAGAAACAGCCGGGTACAGGTCGGCACGGGCGATGCGGTACTGGGCGCGGTAGGCATCGATGTTCAATGCTGCCACGCGCAGGTCGCGGTTGTTTTCCAGCGAGCTCTGGATCAGCTGCTGCAGCGCCGGGTCGTGGAAGAACTGGCGCCAGCCCTGTTCGGCAGCGGCGACGTTGGCGGTTTCGGTCGGCGAGTACGCAGGGCCTTGCGGCCACTGCGCGGCGACTGGCGCTTCCGGCGTCTGGTAGTCAGGGATCAGCGAGCAGCCGCCGAGAATGAAGGCGGTAACCGCCAGGGACAGCAAAGACTTGGTCATTGCCCAGCCTCATAACGTGGAGTTTCAGGGGTGGCGTCGGCTTTCGGCTCTTTACTGCCGAACAGCGACGACACTGCTACGAAGAACAGCGGTACCCAGAAGATGGCCAGCACGGTCGCACTGATCATGCCGCCGATCACCCCGGTGCCGATGGCATGCTGGCTGCCGGCGCCCGCGCCACTGGCGATGGTCAACGGTACCACGCCGAGGATGAACGCCAGGGAGGTCATGATGATAGGGCGCAGACGCATGCGGCACGCCTCGATGGCGGCGTCGTACAGGCTGCGGCCCTGCTCGTGCAGTTCCTTGGCGAATTCGACGATCAGGATCGCGTTCTTGGCCGCCAGGCCGATGGTGGTCAACAGGCCGACCAGGAAGTACACGTCGTTGGACAGCCCGCGCATGCTGGTGGCGATCAGCGCACCGATGATGCCCAGGGGTACTACCAGGACCACGGCGATCGGGATCGACCAGCTTTCGTACAACGCTGCCAGGCAGAGGAACACGAACAGGACCGAGAGGGCGAACAGCGCCGGCATTTGCGAGCCGGAGAGTTTTTCCTCGTAGGACATGCCGGTCCAGGAGTAGCCGATACCGGCTGGCAGTTCGCCGGCGATGCGCTCGACTTCGGCCATGGCTTCACCGGTGGAGTAGCCTGGGGCCGGGGCACCGAGGATCTCGACCGCTTCAACACCGTTGTAGCGCGACAGTTTCGGCGAGCCGTAGGCCCATTCGCCCTTGGCGAACGAGGAGAACGGCACCATCTCGCCGGCGCCATTGCGCACGTACCATTTCTGCAGGTCTTCCGGGCTCATCCGCGCGTTGGGCGCGCCCTGGATGTAGACCTTCTTGACCCGGCCACGGTCGATGAAGTCGTTGACGTAGTTGCCGCCGAGGGCGATCGACAGGGTGCTGTTGATGTCGGCGATGGTCACGCCCAGGGCGCTGGCGCGTTCGTCATCGATGGTCAGCTGGTACTGCGGTTCGTCGTTCAGGCCGTTCGGGCGCACAGCGCTGAGGATCTTGCTCTGCGCGGCCTTGGCCAGGAACTGGTTGCGCGCTTCCATCAGCTTGGCGTGGCCGACGCCGGCGCGGTCCTGCAGGAACACGTCGAAGCCGGTGGCGTTACCCAGCTCCAGCACTGCAGGCGGGGCGAAGGCGAACACCATCGCGTCACGGAAGCTGAAGAAGTGCTGCTGGGCGCGTTGCGACAGCTTGAACACGCTGTTCTCGGCCGAACGTTCGCCCCACGGCTTGAGCATGATGAACGCCATGCCCGAGCTCTGGCCGCGGCCGGCGAAGTTGAAGCCGTTCACGGTGAACACCGAAGCCACGGTGTCGGCTTCTTCCTTGAGCAGGTATTCGCGCATCTGGTCGACCACCACCTGGGTGCGCTCGGCACTGGAGCCGGCCGGGGTCTGCACCTGGGCGAACAGCACGCCCTGGTCTTCCTCGGGCAGGAACGCGGTGGGGATGCGGGCGAACAGCCAGATCATGCCGACCACGATCAGCGCATAGGCCAGCAGGAACGGCACCTTGTTGCGCAGGATGGCACCGACGCTGCGCTCGTAGCCGACCACGCTGCGGTCGAAGTTGCGGTTGAACCAGCCGAAGAAACCGCGCTTGGCCACATGGTGCTCGCCCTTCTTCAGCGGCTTGAGCATGGTGGCGCACAAGGCCGGGGTGAAGATCAGCGCGACCAGTACCGACAGGCCCATGGCCGAGACGATGGTGATCGAGAACTGACGGTAGATCACACCGGTGGAGCCGCCGAAGAAGGCCATGGGCAGCAGTACCGCCGACAGCACCAGGGCAATACCCACCAGCGCGCCCTGGATCTGCTCCATCGAGCGCTTGGTCGCCTCCTTGGGCGGCAAGCCCTCCTCGGACATGACCCGTTCGACGTTCTCCACCACGACGATGGCATCGTCCACCAGCAAGCCGATGGCCAGCACCATGGCGAACATGGTCAGGGTGTTGATGCTGAAACCGGCCGCCGCCAGGATGCCGAAGGTACCCAGCAACACCACGGGTACGGTCATGGTGGTAATGATGGTGGCGCGGAAGTTCTGCAGGAACAGGTACATCACCAGGAACACCAGGACCACGGCCTCGATCAGGGTGTGGATAACTCCGCTGATCGATTCGGTGACCACCGGGGTGGTGTCATACGGGAACACCGCTTTCACGCCAGGCGGGAAGAAGGGTTCCAGGTCGCTGATGGTCTTGCGCAGTGCCTTGGCGGTATCCAGGGCGTTGGCGCCGGTGGCCAGCTTCACGGCAAGGCCCGAGGCGGGCTTGCCGTTGAACTGGGCGCTGACGGCGTAGTTCTCGCCGCCCAGACCGACTTGTGCGACGTCTCTCAGGCGTACCTGGGAGCCGTCGCTGTTGACCTTGAGCAGGATCTTTTCGAACTGCTCGGCGGTCTGCAGGCGGGTCTTGCCGATGATGGTGGCGTTGAGCTGGGTGCCCGGCAGGGCCGGCAGGCCGCCGAGCTGGCCGGACGACACCTGCACGTTCTGCGCGGCAACCGCGGTGCGCACGTCGACCGGGGTCAGCTGGAACTTGTTGAGCTTGGCCGGATCGAGCCAGATACGCATGGCGTACTGTGCACCGAACACCTGGAAGTCACCCACGCCTGCGGTCCGCGAGATCGGGTCCTGCATGTTGGAGACGATGTAGTTGGCCAGGTCGTCCTTGGTCATGCCGCCGTCTTCGGACACCAGGCCGATCACCAGCAGGAAGTTCTTCACAGCCTTGGTGACGCGGATACCTTGCTGCTGCACTTCCTGCGGCAGCAGCGGGGTGGCCAGGTTGAGCTTGTTCTGCACCTGCACCTGCGCGGTGTCGGCGTTGGTGCCCTGCTCGAAGGTGGCAGTAATGGTCATGCTGCCGTCGGAGTTACTTTCCGACGACACATAACGCAGGTTGTCGATACCGTTGAGCTGCTGCTCGATCACCTGCACCACGGTGTCCTGCACCGTCTGCGCCGAGGCGCCCGGGTAGGTCACGGCGATGGCGATGGCCGGCGGCGCGATGCTCGGGTACTGGTTGATCGGCAGCTTCAGGATCGACAAGGCGCCGACCAGCATGATCACCAGGGCGATCACCCAGGCGAAGATCGGGCGATCGATAAAGAACTTCGACATGGTTTACTCCGCTTTGGCGTCTGCTTTCGCCGCGTTGGCCTGATCGGGGCCGGCCGGCTTCTTGACGTTGGTGGCTTCGCTGACCTTGACCTCGACGCCTGGGCGTACGTATTGCAGGCCTTCGGTAATCAGGCGGTCACCCGGGTTCAGGCCTTCCTCGATCAACCAGTCGCTGCCCAGGGTACGGCTGGCCTTGAGCTGGCGCAGTTCGACCTTGTTTTCCTGGTTGACCACCAGTGCGGTCGGCGCGCCCTTGAGGTCGCGGGTCACGCCCTGTTGCGGGACCAGGATGGCGTTGGCATTGACCCCGGCCTTGAGGCGGGCGTGCACGAACATGCCCGGCAGCAGGGTGTGGTCGGGGTTGGGGAAGATCGCGCGCAGGGTCACGGAACCGGTGGTTTCGTCGACCGCGACCTCCGAGAACTCCAGGCGGCCCTGCTGCTTGAACAGGCTGCCGTCTTCGAGCACCAGCTGCACTTGCGCGGCGTTGTCACCGGCCTTCTGCAACTGGCCGCTTTCCAGGTCACGGCGCAGCTTGAGCAGCTCGGCGGTGGACTGGGTGACGTCGACGTATACCGGGTCGAGTTGCTGGATGGTGGCCATGGCGTTGGTCTGGCCATTGCTCACCAGCGCGCCTTCGGTGACCGAGGAACGGCCGACGCGACCGCTGATCGGTGCCAGTACCTTGGTGTAGCGCAGGTCGATCTGGGCGCTTTTGAGTGCTGCCTCGGCCTGCAATCGTTTGGCATTGGCGTCGTCGTATTCCTGCTTGGAGACGGCCTGCTCGTCGATCAGTTGCTTGTAGCGTTCGGCCAGCGAGCGGGTAGCCTGCAGGTTGGCCTGGGCGTTGGCCAGGTTGGCCTCGTAGACGGCGGGGTCGATCTGGTAGAGCTGCTGCCCTTCCTTGACGTCGCTGCCTTCCTTGAACAGGCGCTTGAGGATGATGCCATTGACCTGCGGGCGGACTTCGGCGATGCGGTAGGCCGTGGTGCGCCCCGGCAGTTCCGAGGTCAGGGTGAAGGACTGGGGTTGAACGGTGACGACGCCGACCAGAGGAGCCTGCGGCGCAGGCGCGGCTTCTTCTTTCTTACAGCCACTGAGCAGGGTTGCCAGGGCCACGGCGGAAACCAGGGCGGTTACGGCTGGCTTGAATTGCATGAGGATCCTCGGGTCGCTGGAGCAAGGGAGCTCAAGAATAGTGGAAGTGTCTTGTCAGAAAAACGCTATCCGGTGGATTAATAGCTTGCTACCGAATATACTTACATTCATGCTTGTTTGTAAATACCGCCGGTGGATTGCATACCCCTCCACCGCGTACCGCTCAATTACCCCGGGAACGGCCCCTGAAGAGGCGACCCCGGCCTGATTCCCGCCCGCCAGAAGTGCGTGCGGGGCCTGAAGAGGTTGTGTTGCCATGGTCCGTCGAACCAAAGAAGAAGCCCAGGAAACCCGCGCCCAGATCATCGAGGCGGCGGAAAAGGCCTTCTACAAGCGCGGGGTTGCGCGAACCACACTGGCCGATATCGCTGAGCTCGCGGGGGTGACCCGTGGCGCGATCTACTGGCATTTCAGCAACAAGGCCGACCTGGTCCAGGCGCTGCTCGACTGCCTGCACGAAACCCACGACCACCTGGCCCGGGCCAGTGAGAGCGAGGATGAACTCGACCCGCTGGGTTGCATGCGCAAATTGTTACTGCAAGTGTTCAACCAGCTGGTGCTGGATGCCCGAACCCGGCGTATCAATGAAATCCTGCACCACAAGTGCGAGTTCACCGATGACATGTGTGAGATTCGCCAGCAACGCCAGAGCGCAGTACTCGACTGCCATGTAGGCATCGCCCTGACCCTGACCAATGCCGTGCGGCGTGGGCAATTGCCTGCCGACCTCGATTGCGACCGTGCTGCGGTGGCGATGTTTGCCTACGTTGATGGCCTGATCGGGCGCTGGTTGCTGCTGCCGGACAGTTTCGACCTGCTGCGCGATGCCGAAAAGTGGGTGGACACCGGGCTGGATATGCTGCGCTTGAGCCCAAGCCTGCGCAAATGACACTTTGTGAAGGATTGTGAGGGAGTCTTTTTCCCATGGATTAAAGGGAGATTAACAGTGGGGCCGCGTTGCGGCCCTATCGCTGGTAAGCCAGCTCCCACAGGGGCGGTGCAATCCTTGTGGGAGCTGGCTTGCCAGCGAAAGGGGCGCAAAGCGCCCCCGGCGATCTCAGCGCCCGCGCAACTGCCGATCCGGCAACGCCAGCGCCGCCAGCAACCCAAGCAGCGAAGCCCCTGCACTGGCCAGCAACAGATTCCTGAACGTTTCCAGCAACCGCGCCTGGGTCTCAGGGTCCGCTTCACCTGCCTTGAGGCTACTCAGCAGGGGATTGCCCAGCAGCTCGAAACCACCCTGTTGCAAAAACGCCAGCAGCAGGCTGGACATGCACGCCACCCCCATCGCCCCACCCAGCGAGCGGAACAGGTTGGTGGTGCTGGTGGCCACGCCGATGTCCTTCGCCTCCACTGCACTCTGGGTACCCACCAGCGAAGTGGGGAACTGCAACCCGCAGGCGATCCCGGTCAGCAGCATGAACAGCGCGCTGAGCCAACCCGATTGCGGTGGTGTCAGGGCCATGGCGGCGATGGCAACCGGCATCAGCAGCGCGCCGGTCAGGATCTGTGGCTTGAAACGCCCGGTGCGGCTGGTCATGCGCCCACCGGTGAACGCGCCGATAGGCAGCCCCATGGCCAGCGGCAGCAGGTGCAGTGCGGCGCTGTCGGCGCCGGCCCCGGTGATGCCCTGGTAACGCAGGGGCATGAGCATGGTCAGCGATATCGACTGGAAGCTGGCGAAGAAGATCACGCACCAGCACAGCACCGCGACCCGGTTGCCGAACAGGCTCATCGGCAGCAGTGGCTCCCGGCAACGTCGCTCGTGGGTGACGAACACCAGCAGCCCGAGCAGCGCGCAGCCCAGCAGCAACAGTACCGGCGTCGACTGCCAGGCATGCCCCTGGCCGACCAGGGTGATGCCCAGCAGCAAGCTGCCCAGGCCAATGATCATCAACACCGCGCCCAGGTAGTCCACCTGCACCTCGCGGCGTTTCACCGACAACCCGTCGAGGGCACGGTGGATCGCCCACAGCGCCACCAGCCCCAGCGGCAGGTTGATCCAGAACACCCAGCGCCACGACAGGTACTCGGTCAGCCAGCCGCCCAGCACCGGCCCGGCGACACTGGCCAGGGCGTACATGCTGCTGAAATAGCCTTGGTAGCGGCCGCGTTCACGCGGTGGCACGAAGTCGCCGATGATCGCCTGGCTTACCGATACCATGCCGCCTGCGCCGATGCCCTGCAGCACCCGCGCCAGCACCAGCTGCGGCATGTCCTGGGCCAGGCCGCAGGCGACCGAGGCGAGGGTGAACAGCGCGGTGCCGGTGAGGATCATGCGCCGCCGGCCATACAGGTCGCCGAGCTTGCCGTAGATCGGCACGGCGATGGTCATGGCCACCATGTAGCCGGAGATGACCCAGGCCAGCAGGCCGACATCGTTGAACTGGGCGGAAATCGCCGGCAGCGACACGGCGACGATGGTCTGGTCGAGGGCACCGAGGAAGATCGCCAGCATCAGGGCGGTCAGTACGCTGCGCAGAACGGTAGGGGGCAGGGCGGCGGTCACGGTGGCTACCTGGTTGTGATCAGCTCATTCGGAGTGGCCTGATTATAACCTGAGTTGAGTAGCTTCCTATGTACTCTGTGCATCCCCTATGCAAGATCGGCATTGGCGCATTCATCCAGTGCTGCATGGCTGCGTGATATCGTGCAAAGGCTGCAGAGGCTGAAATCCGGGGCTTGCACCAGCATGGTGCAGCGTTTTGCCACAGGGTTTCGCGTTGCTGTATTTCCACACCTTTTATTCCTCTGCCTGCATGACGAGCATGACCGCACCGATGGCGACGGTTGGATCAGTCAGGTAGACCCGATACAGGGGTCGGTTGTCAGCCGTTCAACATTTCTTATTACAAGCGGAGTGATCATGCCCAAGGCTTCCCACCACGATCTGCGTTTTGCCTTCCGCGAACTGCTCGCTTCAGGTTCGTGCTATCACACCGCCTCGGTCTTCGACCCCATGTCTGCGCGCATCGCCGCCGACCTTGGCTTTGAAGTCGGCATTCTCGGCGGCTCGGTTGCCTCGTTGCAGGTACTGGCCGCGCCGGACTTTGCCCTGATCACCCTCAGCGAGTTCGTCGAGCAAGCCACCCGTATTGGCCGCGTTGCCCAACTGCCGGTACTCGCCGATGCCGACCATGGCTACGGCAATGCCCTCAACGTCATGCGCACGGTGATCGAACTGGAGCGTGCCGGGGTTGCCGCCCTGACCATCGAGGATACCTTGCTGCCGGCTCAGTTCGGCCGCAAGTCCACTGACCTGATCCCGGTGGAAGAGGGCGTCGGCAAGATCCGCGCTGCCCTGGAGGCCCGAGTCGATTCGGCCATGGCGATCATCGCCCGGACCAACGCCGGGGTGCTGAGCACCGAAGAAATCATCGTGCGCACCCAGAGCTACCAGAAGGCCGGTGCCGATGGCATCTGCATGGTGGGGGTCAAGGACTTCGAGCAGCTGGAGCAGATCGCCGAGCACCTGAGCGTGCCGCTGATGCTGGTCACCTACGGCAACCCGAACCTGCGTGACGACGAGCGCTTGGCGCGCCTGGGCGTGCGCATCGTGGTCGACGGTCACGCCGCCTACTTCGCCGCGATCAAGGCCACCTACGACTGCCTGCGCCTGCAGCGTGGCCAGCAGCACAAGTCGGACAGCCTCAACGCCACCGAGCTCTCGCACACCTACACCCAGCCGGAGGACTACATCCGTTGGGCCAAGGAATACATGAGCGTCGAGGAGTGACCGGCGCGCGGCGCCGTCGCTTTATCTGACGGCACTTAAAGTTGCGGTGTGGGGCACGCAGTGTTCCTGCGCGCAACTGGCTGCGGTGTTGGGTTGGCTGCGTAGCAGCTCGACCCGCCAACAGGCCGAACCGTAGAGCCCCACGACGGCGGCCAAGGCAAAGACCAGCGCGCAACGCCTGGACTTGATACTCATGGTGCTTACCTCCTGTTGTTGTAACAGGTGATAACGGTAAGCATAGGCCCGGCTTGGATATCTGCACTGGCATCATTGCCGGTGGGACCGCGTGCTGGCGGGGTGAACCGTTCACGATTTGCAGCGCCTATGAGATCGAGCGCCGCCCGCGCGGCGCTTCGCGGGTAAACCCGCTCCCACAGTTTGTTTCGGGCCAGTCTCTCCTGTGCCATTGCCTGGTCCGCCTTGTTTGCTCGGCACAATTTCAGCGTGGGCGCCTAGGCTGCCTCACAGGGCTCAAGACATACACCAAAGCGGGCAGCGGTACTTTCACAGGACTCATTGGCCCAAAACAAACTGTGGGAGCGGGTTTACCCGCGAAGCGCCGCGCGGGCGGCGCTCGATCTGATAGGCGCTGCAAGGCTATCGCCCTACACCTGGCACCCACCCACCCCTAAAGCCCCAACCCCCGATCCCACTCCGGCTCATCCCCAAACCGCTCCACCAGAAAATCCAGCATGCTGCGCAAGGTCGCCGGCATGTGCTTGCGCGACGTGTACACCGCGTTCAGGTTCAGCTCCCGTGGCCGTGCCTCGGGCAACAGGCGCACCAGTTCGCCGCTGCGCAGCGCACTGGCCGCCTGGTAGGTGGGCAGCATGGCGATACCGGCGCTGGCCAGCGCGGCCTTCTGCAGGGTCATGGCCTCGTTGGCGCTGATATTGCCCTGTACCGGCACGGCGACACTCTGCCCGCCCACCTCGAAATGCCACAGGCTATGGCCGAAATAGGCATGGGTCAGGCAGTTGTGCTCGCTCAGTTCCTCCACCCGCGCGGGTGTTCCGTGTTCGCGCAGGTACGCGGGGCTGGCGCAGACCACCGAGCGGCACACGCTCAGGCGCCGGGCGATCAGGTTGGGGTCGACGTCGTTGCTGGTGCGGATCGCCAGGTCGATGCGTTCGTCCACCAGGTTGACGGTGCGATCGAGCATCTGCAGCTCCACCTTCACCCCGGGGTAGCGCTTGACGTAGGCCGCCAGCGCATCCACCAGTTGAGCCTGGCCGAACGAGGTGCTGACGCTGATGCGCAGCTCGCCGCGGGGGGCATCATCGGGCTGGCGCACGGCGTGTTGCAGGTCGCCGGCCAGTTCCAGCAGTTGCCGGCAGCGCGGCAATGTCTCCTGCCCGGCGGCGGTCAGGCTGAGCTTGCGCGTGGTGCGCTGCATCAGCCGGGCGCCGACCCAGTCCTCCAGCTCCGCCAGGTAGCGCGACACCACTGGCCGGGAAAGCTCCAGGTGATCCGCCGCTGCAGACTGGCTGCCCAGGTCGACGACGGTGACGAAGACGCGCATGGCGTTGAGACGGTCCATGATTTGCCCGATTTCAGAAATGAACTATGTCGCAGCATCGCATTTTTTGTATTGAATCGGGCAACTAAGCTGTGTTCCATCGACTCACTCATCAGGAAGCACCCATGTCACTGTTCACGCCCCTGCGCGGCCTGCTGCTGGCCTGCGTCACCCTCGCTGGCCAGGCCATGGCTGGCGAACCGCTCAAGCTCGATGTCTACAACCCTGGCCACGACGCCATCTTCCCGGTCAGCTCGGTGATCGTCAGTGGTGAACACGACGCGATCCTGGTCGATGCGCAATTCGGCAAGGGCCAGGCCGAACAGGTGGTCGAGCGCCTGCGCAAGAGCGGCAAGCAGCTGACCACCATCTATATCAGCCACGGTGACCCGGACTACTACTTCGGCCTGGACACGCTCACCCAGGCGTTCCCCAAGGCCCGAGTGGTCGCGTCGGCCGCCACCGTTGCCCATATCCGCAACACCATGGATGCCAAGCTCGCCTATTGGGGCCCGCAAATGGGCGCCGACAAACCGGCCAAGCTGGTCGTGCCACAAGTGCTCGACGGCAATCAGCTGAAGCTTGAAGGCCAGGCGCTGGAAGTCGTCGGCCTGGATGGCCCGCAGCCGGACCGCAGCTTTGTCTGGATCCCGTCGATCAAGGCCGTGGTGGGTGGTGTGGTGGTGTCCGAGCACATCCATGTGTGGATGGCCGACACCCAGACCGCGCAATCCCACGCCGACTGGCTGGGTACCCTGGCCAGGATTGAGCAACTGGCGCCGCGCACCGTGGTCCCCGGGCACTACCTGGGCGACAGCAGCCGTTCGCTGGAGGCCGTGCGCTTCACCGCCAACTACATTCGTGACTTCGATACCGAAACCGCCAAGGCCGGCAACGCCGACGCACTGATCGCGGCAATGAAAAAGCGCTACCCGAACCTGGCCGACGAAAGCTCCCTGGAACTAGGGGCCAAGGTCGCCAAGGGCGAGATGAAGTGGTAATCCCATTCAACCTGTTGGAGTGTTTCCCATGAGCAAGATCGCAATCATCGGCGCCACCGGGCGTGCCGGCAGCCAACTGCTGGAAGAGGCCCTGCGCCGTGGCCACAGCGTGGTCGCCATCGCCCGTGATCCATCGAAGCTGCAAGGCCGGGAAGGCGTGACCGTCAAGGCGCTGGACGCCAAGGACAGCGCCGCCCTGCAGGCGGCGGTCAGCGGCTGCGACGCCGTGCTGAGCGCCGCGCATTTCTCCACCCTTGAACCCCAGGCCGTCATCGAGCCGGTCAAGCGTGCCGGCGTGAAGCGCCTGCTGGTGGTGGGCGGTGCCGGCAGCCTGCTGCTGCCGTCCGGGCAGCGGGTGATCGACAGCCCGGACTTCCCCGAGGCCTACAAGGCTGAGGCCAATGGCGGCGTGCGATTCCTCGATGCGCTGCGCCAGGAGCCGGCGCTGGACTGGACCTTCCTGTCGCCGTCGGCGGAGTTCGTTGAGGGGGAGCGCAGCGGGCACTACAAACTGGGCAAGGATCACCTGTTGATCGGTGCCGAGGGCAAGAGCTGGATCACCTTCGCCGACTATGCGATCGCGATGATCGATGAGCTGGAGAAGCCGGCGCACTCGAAGACGCGGTTCACCGTCGGTTACTGAGTCGCCTGTATTGGCCCTATCGCCGGCAAGCCGGCTCCCACAGGTACAGTGCCGGCCTTGAGAGACACACGATCCATGTGGGAGCTGGCTTGCCAGCGATGAGGCCAGAGCAAGCAACACAAGGCTCAGCGGGGCGCAACGCGCCCCCGGCGTTCTAGTGCCGGGCACGCCCCTGCAGCCACTCCATCAATTCGACCAACCCCGCCGCCATGGTCTTCGACGGGCTCACCAGGTAATACCCTTTCCCGGTCGTCACCTTCAGCCCGAACGGCATGCACAACCGCCCGCTGCGCAGGTCATCGCCGATCAGCGCCCAATCGCCGATGGCGATCCCCGTGCCCTGGGAAGCCATGGCCATCGCCATGTCCAGCGTCTCGAAATGCTGCTTCGGCCCTTGCGGCTCGAACCCGGCTCCCGCCGCCTGCAACCACAGCCGCCAGTCATGTTCATCCCGCGAGGGGTGCAGCAGCATGTGCCGCGACAGGTCCTGCAACTGCTGCAGCGGCAATGGCCCGTTCAGCAGCGAGGGCGCACAGACCGGCGTGAGTTGCTCATCGAACAGTTTGCGCACCTGCAGCCCATGGTTCGGCACAGCGCCATACACCACGGCCGCATCGAAGCCTTCATGGCGGAAGTCCACCCCGTGCTGCACCGTGGTGGTCAGCTCCACCGGCACGTCCGGGCGCAAGGCCTGCCACTCCATCAGGCGTGGCAACAGCCAGCGCATCACGCAGGTTGGCGCCTTGAGCTGCAACGTGCTGCTGCGCCCGCCGACCTCGCGCACGCCTTGCTCGACCAGGGCGAAGATCTGTTGCACCCGCGGCAGCCAGTCCTGCCCTTCGCGGGTCAGTGCCAGGCCACGCGCCTGGCGCTGGAACAACGGGTAGCCCAGGTGCTCCTCGAGCCCGGCGATCTGTCGGCTGACCGCGCCCTGGGTGATATGCAGCTGCTGCGCGGCGCGGGTGAAATTGCAGTGCTGGGCGGTAACCAGGAAGGTATGCAGGGCGGGCAGGGGCGGTAGGCGTTTCATCGTGGTAAGCCATGATGTGAAGTCATGGCTAGTATGTGTTTTTTTGCATTGTGGCGGTAGCCGCGGATTGGTTCCATGAACACCGATTTCAACAAGATTCGGGTATTCGATCATGGCAACCTGCGGCGAAGTGTTGGTCAAACTCCTCGAAGACTATGGCGTTGACCATGTCTTCGGTATTCCCGGTGTGCATACCGTTGAGCTGTACCGTGGCCTGGCGGCGTCGTCCATCCGCCACATCACCCCGCGCCACGAGCAAGGCGCCGGGTTCATGGCCGACGGCTACTCGCGCACACGCGGCAAACCGGGGGTGTGCTTCATCATCACCGGCCCAGGCATGACCAATATCACCACCGCCATGGGCCAGGCCTATGCCGACTCGATTCCGATGCTGGTGATCTCCAGCGTGCAGTCGCGCAGCCAGCTCGGCGGCGGGCGCGGCAAGTTGCATGAGCTGCCCAACCAGTCCGCCCTGGTCGCGGGCGTGGCAGCCTTCTCGCAAACGCTGATGAGCGCCGATGACCTGCCCCAGGTGTTGGCCCGGGCCTTTGCCGTGTTCGATGGCGCGCGGCCACGCCCGGTGCATATCGAGATTCCGCTGGACGTGCTGGTCGAGCCTGCCGACCACCTGTTGGCGGCGCGCCCGATCCGTACCAGCCGCGCGGGCGCTGCGCCGCAGGCGGTACGGCAGATGGCCGAGCGCCTGGCCAAGGCGCGTCGGCCACTGATTCTCGCCGGGGGCGGTGCGTTGGCGGCTGGCGCCGCGCTGGCCCGTCTGGCCGAGCACTTGCAGGCGCCAGTGGCGCTGACCATCAATGCCAAGGGGCTGCTGCCGGCGAACCACCCATTGCAGATCGGTTCGACCCAGACGCTGCCGGCTACCCGCGCACTGGTCGCCGAGGCCGATGTGGTGCTGGCCATCGGCACCGAGCTGGCCGAGACCGATTACGACGTGACGTTCAAGGGCGGCTTCGAGATCCCCGGCAGCCTGCTGCGCATCGATATCGACCCGGACCAGACAGTGCGTAACTACCTGCCCGAGCTGGCGCTGGTGGCCGATGCCGAGCAGGCCGCCGAGGCGCTGCTCGCAGCCCTGCAAGCGCAGCCGCAGCCACCCCGCGACAGCGAGTGGGGCGCCGCGCGTGCCGCGCGTCTGCGCCAGGACAATGCGGCGACCTGGGACCCGGTGACCCTGAGCCAGACGCGCCTGCTGACCGGCATCCTGGAAACCTTGCCCAATGCCATCCTGGTCGGCGATTCGACCCAGCCGGTGTATACCGGCAACCTGACCCTGGACATGGCTCAG
This sequence comes from Pseudomonas sp. ES1, assembly GCF_050586605.1. Classification (NCBI taxonomy): domain Bacteria; kingdom Pseudomonadati; phylum Pseudomonadota; class Gammaproteobacteria; order Pseudomonadales; family Pseudomonadaceae; genus Pseudomonas; species Pseudomonas sp. ES1. The sequence goes on from NZ_JBOBDM010000046.1 coordinate 23,005, forward strand.
CCACGCCGCTGGTTCAATGCGTCGACTGGCTACGGCACGCTCGGCTATGCCTTGCCTGCCGCCATGGGCGCCTGGCTGGGCAGCGCCGAAGTGCCCGCCCGGCGAGCACCGGCGGTGTGCCTGATCGGTGACGGCGGCCTGCAGTTCACCCTGCCGGAACTGGCCAGCGCGGTGGAAGCACAGGTGCCGCTGATCGTGCTGCTGTGGAACAACCAGGGGTATGAGGAAATCAAGAAATACATGGTCAACCGGGATATCGAGCCCGTGGGCGTGGATATCCACACCCCTGACTTCGTCGGTGTGGCGCGGGCGTTGGGGGCCGAGGCCGAGAACGTGGGTGATGTCGCGCAGCTGCAGGCGGCGCTGGGTCGGGCGGTGGAGCGCCGCGGGCCGACGTTGATCCAGGTGGATCAGGGGCAGTGGCAGCAGGTGGTGCAAGGCTAGCGATTGCTGCGGGGGCTGCGCCCCCGATTCGCTGGCAAGCCAGCTCCCACACCGACCGCATCAGCCTCAGCATGCTGCGGTTCGCCGTCGCGACTTGCCGGCGATGGGACCGCCCAGCGGTCCCGCTTCATCCGGCGCTGGCACGCAACCGCGCCACATCTCTGATTGGCGGCGCGCCATACAGCCTGCTGTATTCACGGCTGAACTGCGACGGGCTCTCATACCCCACCCGATACCCCGCCACCGCCGCCTCCAGCCCGTCATTGAGCATCAGCCGCCGCGCCTCTTGCAGGCGCAACTGCTTCTGGTACTGCAACGGGCTCATCGAAGTCACCGCCTTGAAGCGGTGATGCAGGGTCGAGGTGCTGAGGTTCACTTCGCGCGCCAGGTCTTCGATGCGCAGCGGTTGCTGGTAATGCTGGTTGAGCCAGCTGATCGCCTGGCACACCCGGTGGGTCTGGCTGTTGGACAGGGCGATCTCGTACAGGCGGTGGCCCTGCGGCCCGCGCAGCAGGCGGTAGAGAATCTCGCGGCGGATCAGCGGCGCGAGGATCGGGATATCGCGCGGCGTATCCAGCAGGCGGATCAGGCGCAGCAGGGCATCCAGCAGCTGCGGGTCGCTTTTTTCGACGAACAGGCCGCGGCCGGAAGGCAGGTTGGGGACCACCATCGGGCTGCTTTCGGCGATCAGCTGGCTGATCTGCGCCGGGTCGATGTCCAGCCGCAGGCCCAGGGCCGGGTGTTCCGGGCTGGCCTTGAGCAGCGCGCCGCTGATCGGCAGGGTCACCGACACCACCATGTAGTTCAGTGGGTCGTAGGCATAGTGCTCATCGCCCAGGATCAGGGTCTTGCTGCCCTGGGCCAGAACGCACAGGGCCGGCTGGGCCAGGGCGGGCATGCCGCGAATATCCTCGCGGTAGCAGGTGAGGTAGAGGTCATCGATGGGCGAGGCCGGGCCATAGGGTTCACCGGCATGGCGCAGGATCAGCCCGGCCAGCTCCTGGCGCTGCTGTTCCAGGGAGGGTTCGAGGGGCGGGGGAGTGGTCATGACGGGTTTCCTCTGCTGACCGACGCAGCATAGGTTTGGGCAATGCCGGGCGCTAGTCGGATGCTGCAGATCGATTGCCTGATCCTGCAGCGCTGCAGGATCAGGCAATCGGCCGGCAGTAATGGCCTAACGTCGCGCGAGGGGCGACCCCTAACCTTGGCAGCCTGTTTCTCGCCCCTGGCTTCAAGGAGATCGTTCATGACCCTTCAGCAACCGGTCACCCATTTGGCGTTCATCCGCGCCAGTAACGGTCGTTCCGCGGAACTCGGCGTACGCCTGCGCGACTTGCTCGAGCCTACGCGGCGCGCGCCAGGTTGCCTGGCGTTCAGTGTGCAACGCTCGCAAGTCGATGCCGACCTGTGGCTGCTCAGCGGCAGTTGGTGCGACCAGCAGGCGATGAGTGGCTATTTCGCTTCGCCAACGCTGAACGTGTTTGGTGAGCTGGTGCAGGCGCAAGTGGTCAGCAGCCTGGACCTGCATACCTTTGCCTGATCTTGCGGCCCTGTCGCCGGCTAGGCCGCATGTGGGAGCCGGCTTGCCGGCGATGGGGCCGGAACAGGCAACCCTGTCAGGTGTACAATGCCGCCCCTCGATCACACAGGCGCAGAGCAGCATGGCACGTAAAGAATTCCCTCACTTCGAAGCGGTTTCGGCGATGGTCCCGGTGGAAGGCGGCGGCTACAACGCGGCGATTGCCGTGAAGGCCCTGAACATGGGCGGTGCGCCGCGCTTCCACAAGGTCCTCGAGGGCCAGGTGTTCACCTCCGCCATCGCCGCCGACGCGGCTGCCTGCGCCGAACTCGAACGCCTGCAGGGCGTGGGTGAGGAAGGCGAGCTGATCTTCTGATCAGACCTGCGGGCGGCTCATCTTGAACAGCTCGCCCAATGCGAAGTAATCCGCCGGGCCGCCGCCACGCAGGATCGGTTCGGCGGCAGCGGTGTCGTAGATGCCATCCTTGAGCAGGTGTTCGGCAATGTGCACGGCCACCACTTCGCCAAGGATCAGCCAGCTGGGCACCATTTCCTGGTCGGCCCGCTTGAGCTGGACGATCTGGCTCACCTTGCATTCGAAACTCACCGGGCTCTCGCCCACCCGTGGCACCTTGACCACCTTCGAGGCTGCTGGCGTAAGGCCGCTGAGGACGAACTCGTCGACCTCCGCCGCCACGGCGGCGCAGCTCTGGTTCATTTGTTCGGCCAATGGCCGGGTGGCCAGGTTCCAGACGAACTCGCCGGTCTGCTCGATGTTGTTCAGGCTGTCTTTGCGCCCGACGCTGCAGAAACCGATGATCGGCGGGATGTAGTTGAAGGCGTTGAAGAAACTGTAGGGCGCCAGGTTCAGGCGGCCTTCGCGGTCGTGGCTGGAGATCCAGCCGATGGGCCGGGGGCCGACGATGGCGTTGAACGGGTCGTGGGGCAGGCCGTGGCCTTTGGCGGGTTCGTAGTAGTACATCTGCGCTAGGCCGCGAGGCCCTTCCAGGTTGGGAACGAGGCGCCTAGTGTGCCAAGGCTTTGCCTGGCTGGAAATGATCAAGCCCGGCCTAAGCCGGGCTGGTTGCACGCTGTCAGTGATCAGCTGAAGCGGTGAGCGTTGGTGCGGTCGAAGCCATTTTCGGCGAAGCGTTGGCCGTTGGTGCGGTCGAAGCCGTCTTCGGCGAAGCGTTGGCCGTTGGTGCGGTCGAAACCGTCTTCGGCAAAGCGTTGGCCGTTGGTGCGGTCGAAACCGTCTTCGGCAAAGCGTTGGCCATTGGTGCGGTCGAAGCCGTCTTCGGCAAAGCGTTGGCCGTTGGTGCGGTCGAAGCCGTCTTCAGCGAAGCGTTGGCCACCGGTGCGATCAGAACCATCTTCTGCGTAGCTGTTCGACTGGCTCTGGACGGCGGCGAAGGTGTGGGCACTGGTACGGTCGAAACCGTCTTCGGCGAAAGCGCCAGTGGTCAGAACCGAGAGGGTCAGGGCGAGGATCAGTTTGTTTTTCATGGTCGTTGCTCCGGTGGATCAGTGGGTTGTTTGTTTCTATGGGTTCAATGCTACGCCGATTAAATTGATTAAAAAGCGCAAAAAACAACGCTAAATAATCGATTAAATAGATTGTTTTGGACGTGCTTGTACCTCGTCAAATGCAGTACCTGGCCTTGGCAGGCCATGCGAACGACGGGGCTTTTTCAGTTGGCCAAGCATGGCGGGTGGGAATTAATGCCGAATTAACAGCTCACGAGCATTCGTCGTACGCGACCAACGCTTTTTTCATACAACTCCAACCGTTTTTTCAGACAGCGCTCTTCACCATCGCCGCACTTAAAACCTGGAGCGGCACAACGATGAACAAACTCCCGCAAATCACCCTGGCCTTCTGGGTCATGAAGATCTGCGCTACCACACTCGGCGAGACGGCGGGCGACCTGCTGTCCATGACCCTGAACATCGGTTACGCGATGAGCTCGCTGCTGCTGATCAGCGTGTTTCTGCTGACCCTGGTTACCCAGCTCTACTCGCGCCGCTACAACCCGATGCTCTATTGGCTGGTGATCCTCTCCACCAGCACTGCCGGCACCACCATGTCCGACTTCATGGACCGCACCCTGGGGCTGGGTTACGCAACAGGCTCGGCGCTGCTGATCGGCATCCTGCTGATGACCTTCGCGGTGTGGCGTCTGAGCGGCAACCCGCTGGATGTCACCCGTATCAAGAACCGCAGCGGCGAGCTGTTCTACTGGGTGGCGATCCTGTTCTCCAACACCCTCGGCACGGCGCTGGGCGACTACCTGGCCGACGATTCGGGGCTGGGCTTCGCCGGCGGTGCGCTGCTGATCGGCTCGGCAATCGCCGTGGTGGCGGCTGCCCGCTACTGGACGAAGATCTCCGGCGTGGTGCTGTTCTGGATCGCCTTCGTGCTCACTCGCCCATTCGGTGCGACCCTGGGCGACGTGCTGACCAAGACCCACGAGAAAGGCGGCCTGGACTTCGGTACCGTGGGGTCGTCGATGGTGCTGGGCGGGGTGCTGCTGGTACTGGTGCTGGCGGCCACCTACTACCAGCGTCGTGAGCCGTTGCCGGTGCTGGAGCGCTCGTAAGCCTGGGCTGCCAGGCTCAGATGCCTTGCGTTTTGACGGTGTAGCGGGTGCTGCGTCCTCCACCCGGCAGGCGAGTCAGGCAGCCATTGTCCAGCAGATCGGCCAGATGGCGTGTGGCGGTGGCCTTGGAAACCTTGGCCACTGCCTGGTACTGGCTGGCGCTGATGCCTTCTTCGAAACCGCTGGGGCCGCCATCGAGCAGACGGTTGAGTACTTTGATCTGCTCCGGCGACAGGCCGTCGCCCCGGTGCGCCTGCCAGAAGCGTGCCTTGATCAGTACCCGGTCGATGCGCAGCAGTGCCTGTTGCAGGCTGCGCAGCAGCGTGGCGAGAAACCATTGCAGCCATTCGGTAATGTCCAGGCTGCCTTTCTGGCAGCGTTCCAGCACGGCGTAGTAGCCAGCACGATCGTCCAGGATGCTGGCAGACATGGCGTAGAAACGAATGGCTTGCTGTTCGCCTTGCGCCAAGGCCAAGTCGGTCAGTGCCCGGGTAAGGCGGCCGTTGCCGTCGGCGAACGGGTGCAGGGTAACGAACCAGAAATGGGCAATGCCTGCTCGCAGCAGCGGGTCGAGCTGGTGTTCATTGCGGCTGGTTTCGAACCAGTCGAGAAATGCCTGCAACTGAGCTTCCAGGCCTGCGCGAGGCGGCGCTTGGAAATGTACCCTAGGTTTGTCGATGCGCCCGGATATCACCTGCATGGGGGCCTCATCGCGTAGTTCGCCCACGGGCAGGGCAGGGGTGAGCCCACCAGTGTTATCGGGGAACAACCACCGGTGCCAGGTGAACAGCCGCTGCGGGTCGAGCGGGCGGTCGTAGCCTGCGGTGGCGTCGAGCATCAGCTCGGCCAGGCCTTCGCTGCGGGCGCTGGTCGGCCCGGGCTCATCAATGCCCAGGCGCCGCGCCAGGGAAGAACGTACAGACTCGACATTGAGATGTTCACCTTCGATGGCCGATGAAGTGACGATGTTCTGCAGCAAGGTATCGAGGATGTCGCTGCTGGCTTCCATTGCAGTGACGGCACCGGCTCTGCCCAACAGTTGCCCCTGCGTTTCGACGCAGTGGCGCAGCAGTGTCGTGAGCTGTTGATTGTCCCAGCGAAAGGCTGGCCAGTCCGGCTGTTGCCAGATCCAGAGAGGTGTTGTGGTGTCCATGAGCCGAATAATAGCGTTATTCGGCTCATTTGGTGAGCCGAATAACGCTATTATTCGGCTCACAGCCAATAAAAAGGGGCGCTCCGTCAGCCGGAGCGCCCCCTTTTCATTGCCGTGCCGCCAATCAGTCAGTGGTGATCCGCGAGTGCTGCTTGGTGTCCTTCATGGTCGCGTATACCAGCAGCGAGCAGGCGATGCAGCCGGTGACGTACCAGTAGAAGCCGGTTTCCATGCCGTTGCTCTTGAACCACAGGGCCACGTACTCGGCAGTACCGCCGAAGATCGATACGGTCAGCGCGTACGGCAGGCCGACGCCCAGGGCGCGAATTTCGGTGGGGAACAGCTCGGCTTTGACCACGGCGTTGATCGAGGTGTAGCCGCTGACGATGATCAGCGCGGCCATGATCAGGAAGAACGCGCCCCACCAGGTCTGCACGGTGTGCAGGGTGCTGAGGATCGGTACGGTGAACAGGGTGCCGAGCACGCCGAAGGCGATCAGGATCGGGCGCCGGCCGATCTTGTCGGACAGCCCGCCGATGATCGGCTGCAGGCACATGAACAGGAACAGCGTGGCCGCCGAGATGGTGGTCGAGTCGCTGATGCTCATGCCCACGGTGTTGACCAGGTACTTCTGCATGTAGGTGGTGTAGGTGTAGAAGGCCAGGGTGCCGCCCATGGTCAGGCCGACCACGGTCATCAGCTCTTTGGGATGGCGCATCAGGGTGCGCATCAGGCTCTCTTTGGACTTCTCTTTCTTGGTGAAGGAGGCGGTCTCTTCCATGCCACGGCGCAGGTACAGGGCAACCACCGCGCACAGCGCGCCGATCACGAAGGGTACACGCCAGCCCCAGGCATACAGCTGCTCGGTGGTGAGGGTCTGCTGCAGGATGATCAGCACCGCCAGGGCGATGAGCTGGCCGGAAATCAGGGTCACGTACTGGAAGCTGGAGAAGAAGCCACGGCGTTCCTTGCTGGCCATCTCACTCAGGTAGGTGGCCGAGGTGCCGTATTCACCGCCTACCGACAGGCCTTGCATCAGGCGCGCGACTACCAGCAGGACCGGTGCGGCAACGCCGATGGTCTCGTAGCCGGGGGTGAGGGCAATGACCAGGGAGCCGGCGCACATCAGCAGCACCGAGGCCATCAGCGCGGCCTTGCGGCCTTTGCGGTCGGCGTAGATGCCCATCAGCCAGCCACCGATCGGGCGCATCAGGAAGCCCACGGCGAAGATCGCAGCGGTATTGAGCAGTTGTGCGGTGGTGTCGCCGGCGGGGAAGAACGCTTTGGCGAAGTACAGCGAGAACGCCGCGTAGACGTACCAGTCGTACCATTCGACCATGTTGCCGATGGAACCACTGAAGATCGATTTGAGGCGGCTGGCGGTGGTTTTTTCCGCGGCGGGCGCGGCGGCCGCCCCGCTGGGCAGGGTGCTGGCGTTATCCATCAGGGATACCTTCTCGTTGTTTTTGTGGAGCGCGCTCGGGGCGCAGCTTGAGAAGGGTTTTGCAGGAGCTGTGCCAAATGGGTGCGGGGTGATCCATTCGGGGGCGTCTTGTGCCCCATCGCTGGCAAGCCAGCTCCCACAGTGCCTGGCTTGCGTGATGCTTTGTGGGAGCTGGCTTGCCAGCGATGGGCTGCAGGGCAGCCCCGGCGATTGCGCATGCAATGAGCGAACTTCCGCTCATTCACCCGAATCAATAAGCGGAAATCCGCTCATTCGCTGCCGAGAAAGTCCTCACGCACCAGCCCATGCCGCTGCATCTTCTCGTTCAGCGTACGCCGTGGCAGCTGCAACGCCTCCATCACCCCTTTGATCTCGCCCTTGTGCTGGCGCAGCGCCGCACGCAGGCATTGGGCTTCGAAGGCCTCCATCTGTTCGCCCAGCGACTGTCCGCCTGGCAGGCTCTCAAAGTTCGGTGAGTCCAGCCCCAGGGCATGACGCTCGGCAGCATTGGCCAGCTCACGCACATTGCCCGGCCAGTCGTGGGCCAGCAGTTGCGCCAATCGTCCTCCACTGACCGGTGGGGCATGGCGGCCCAGGCGTTCGGCGGCCGTGCGGGCGAAGTGTTCGAACAGCAGCGGGATGTCTTCACGGCGCTCGCGCAGCGGTGCCAGGCGCAGCTCGGCAACGTTGAGGCGGTACGCCAGGTCTTCGCGAAAGCGCCCGGCACGGGCTTCTTCAAGCAGGTCCGGCTTGGTCGCGGCAATGATGCGCAGATCGACGGCGATGCTCTGGTTGGCCCCCAGGCGCTCGAGCTTCTGTTCCTGGATCACCCGCAGCAGCTTGGCCTGCTGGGCCAACGGCATGCTTTCGATTTCGTCGAGGAACACGGTGCCACCGTTGGCGTATTCCAGCTTGCCGATGCGTTTGCCCTGGGCACCGGTGAACGCGCCGCTCTCATGGCCGAACAGTTCGGCCTCGAACAGGGTTTCGGGGATCGCCGCGCAATTGAGCGCGACGAAGGGTTTGTCTGCGCGCGGGCCGAAATCGTGCAGGCAGCGCGCCACCCGCTCCTTGCCGCTGCCGGTCTCGCCACGGATCAGCACGTTCACCGGCAGGCTGGCCAGGTCCAGCACCTGGCGGCGCAACTGTTGCAGCCCCTGGGACATGCCGAGCAGGCTGGTTTCGAGCTGCGCCTTGAGGTCGGCCTGCTCATGCAGGCGACGGTTCTCCAGTACCAACCGGCGCTTTTCCAGGGCGCGGCCGAGGCTGCCCAGCAGGTGCTGCGGGGTGAAGGGTTTTTCCAGGAAGTCGTAGGCGCCGTTGCGCATCGCCTCCACCGCCATCGGTACATCACCATGGCCGGTGAGCAGGATCACCGGCAGGTCGGGGTCATCCTGTTGCAGCCGTTCGAGCAGTTGCATGCCGGAAAGCCCGGGCATGCGCACGTCGCTGAGGATCACCCCGGGGAAGTTGCGCGGCAGCTGCGCCAGGCAGTCCTCGCCACGGGCGAACAGTTGCACGCTGAAGCCCGACAGGCTCAACCACTGTTCCACGGCGGTGCGGATACTGGCTTCGTCATCGACGACGATCACTGAATTCAACATACCGGCTCCAGGTCACGGGGTAGCGTCAGGCTGAAACGCGCGCCGCCCGGCAGGTTCTCGACCTGCAGGCAGCCGCCGGCATCGACCACGATGCCGTAGGAAATCGCCAGGCCCAGGCCCAGCCCTTCACCCACCGGCTTGGTGGTGAAGAACGGGTCGAACACCTTGGCCAGGTCGGCCGGCTCGATGCCGCCACCGGAGTCGAGCACGCTCAGGCGCCACTGGCCATCGTCGAGTTCGATGCGGATCTCCAGGCGTTTGTAGCGCTTGTCGGCCATGGCGTCGAGGGCGTTGCGCAGCAGGTTGATCAGCACCTGCTCCAGGCGGATCGCATCGCCGCGGACCCAGGCCGGGCGGGCCAGGTACAGCGCCACGTCGACCGCTTCGGCGTGGATGCGCGCATCGAGCAGGTGCAGCGCCTGGTCGACCACCGTGGCCAGGTCCAGGCGCTCGCGCAGCCCGCCGGGGCTGTTGCGGGCGAAGGTTTTCAGGTGGCCGGTGAGCGCGGCCATGCGCGTGAGCATCTGCTCCAGCGGCTCCAGGGCCTGGCGCGCCTGGTCGTAACGGCCATGGTCAAGCAGCAGCCGCAGGGTTTCCAGCTGCATGCGCTGGGTGGTCAGCGGCTGGTTGATTTCGTGGGCCAGGGCGGCGGACATCTGCCCCAGCGCCGCCAGCTTGGCCGATTGCACCAGGCCTTCCTGGGCGGTGCGCAGTTCGCGGGTGCGCTCCTCGACCTGGCGCTTGAGCTCTTCGCGGCTGCGCTGGCGCAGGCGGGCCAGGCGCAGGCGCTGGCTGACGAACAGCGCGGCGAACACCAGGGTCAGCCAGATCGCGGCGGCGGCCAGGGCGGCGTTGCGGCCATCCTCGGCGACCTGCGGCTTGCGCAGCAGGTGCAGGGTCCAGCCTTCGGCTTCCAGCGGCAGGCTTTCCCAAAGGTATTCGGCGGCGCCGTCGGGGCCTTGCACGCGGGTCAGGTGGCTGTTGTCGGCGAAGCGGGTCAAGGCCTGGTGCTGCAGGGGCACCAGCGGCTGCTTGTCGTACTGGCGGGTTTCAGCCAGTTCGGCGCGGTCGGCGCCGCTCAGCGGTTGCAGCTCGCGGTAGCGCCAGCCGTCCTGGTTGGCGATGAAGGTGATGCCACGGGCGTCGCTGACCAGCAGGATATCGCTGCCCTGGCGCCACTCGCGTTCAAGCTCGGGGAACTCCAGCTTGACCACCATGGCGCCGAGGAAGCGGCCATGTTCGTCGTTGACCGCGCTGGCCAGGAAGTAGCCCGGCACGCCGCTGGTCACGCCGACCGCGTAGAAGCGGCCGCTGCCTTGGCTGCGGGTCTGTTTGAAATAGGGGCGAAAGCCGTAGTTGGAGCCGACATAGGTGGTCGGCAGGCGCCAGTTGCTGGCCGCGATGGCCAGGCCGGTGCGGTCGAGCAGCTCCAGGGTGGAGGAATTGGCGGCGCCGTTGATGCGCTCGAGCTTGTGGTTCAGGGCACTTTGCACCGGGTCTGTGACCGGGCCGCGCAGGGCGTCGATCAGTTCCGGGTCCAGCGCCAGTACCGCAGGCAAGGCGCGGTAACGTTCGATCAGGGTGTGCAGGTTGTTGGCGTACAGGCCCAGCTGTTGGCTGGCCCGCTGCGCGTCGGCCCGCATGGCCTCGCGCTTGGCCTGGTGCATGGCCCAGCCGGCGCTGAGGCCGGTGCCGACCAGGATCAGCAGGATGATCAGCCCCAGACGCAGGGCGCGGAAGGAAGAGGGCATGGGGCGGATCCGGGGTGTAGGTTTTCAGGTCCGGCCTCTTCGCGGGTAAACCCGCTCCCACAGGTATCGAGAAGCCTGTGGGAGCGGGTTTACCCGCGAAGAAGCCAAAGCAGGTGTCAGAGCAGTTCGAAGCTCTGCTGCTGCACCGCCTGCGAGTCCAGGCCGATCTGCACATTGAACTGACCCGGCTCGGCCACGCGCTGCAGCTGGCCATTGTAGAACTTCAGGTCTTCTTCACTGATGTCGAAGGTCACGGTACGTGCTTCACCGGCCTTGAGCATCAGCTTCTGGAAGTTCTTCAGCTCTTTCACCGGGCGGCTCATCGACGCGCTCTGGTCCTGCAGGTACAGCTGCACCACGGTCTCGCCGTCACGTTTGCCGGTGTTCTTCACCGTGATCTTGGCCTTGAGGGTTTCGCCGCGCTTGAGTTCGGTGCGCGACAAGGTCAGGTCGGTCAGGTCGAAGCTGGTGTAGCTCAGGCCGTAGCCGAACGGGTACAGCGGGCCGTTGGGCTCCTCGAAGTACTGCGAGGTGTAGTTGCCCGGCTTGCCGGGGGTGAACGGGCGGCCGATGCGCAGGTGGTTGTAGTACATCGGGATCTGCCCGACCGAGCGCGGGAAGGTGATGGCCAGGCGGCCCGACGGATTGTAGTCGCCGAACAGCACGTCGGCGATGGCGTTGCCGCCTTCGGTGCCGCTGAACCAGGTTTCGAGCAGCGCATCGGCCTGTTCACGTTCCCAGGCGATCGACAGTGGGCGGCCGTTCATCAGTACCAGCACCAGCGGTTTGCCGGTGGCCTTGAGCGCCTTGATCAGGTCGCGCTGCACCGCCGGGATTTCCAGGGTGGTGCGGCTCGACGATTCGTGGGACATGCCACGGGATTCACCGACCACGGCCACCACCACGTCGGCCTGCTGGGCGGCCTTGACCGCTTCGTCGATCAGCACGGCGGCCGGGCGCAGGTCGTTGACGATTTCCGGGGCATCGAAGTTGAGGAAGTTGAGGTAGTCGAACATGGCCTTGTCGCCGGTCACGTTCGAGCCTTTGGCGTAGACCAGCTTGGCTTTGCCTTCGACGGCGCGGCGCAGGCCTTCGCGTACGGTGACCGAGTGCTGTGGCTTACCGTCGGCGGCCCAGCTGCCCATCATGTCGATGGGGGCGTCGGCCAGCGGGCCGACCAGGGCGATGGTGCCGGCCTTCTTCAGCGGCAGGGTCTGCTCGCGGTTCTCCAGCAGCACCAGGCTGCGGCGTGCCACGTCGCGGGCGGCGTCGCGGTGCAGGCGGCTCTCGGCGTAGTAGTCGGTAAGGTCGGTCTCAGGCTTGCCGATGCGCACATAAGGGTCCTTGAACAGGCCCATGTCGTACTTGGCGCCGAGCACTTCGCGCACCGCCTGGTTCAGCTCGCCCTGGGTCACTTCGCCGGACTTGAGCAGGCCTGGCAGCTCTTCACCGTACAGGGTGTCGTTCATGCTCATGTCGATGCCGGCCTTGATCGCCAGCTTGGCCGCTTCGCGACCGTCGCGGGCCACGCCATGGCGGATCAGTTCCTGGATGGCGCCGTGGTCGCTGATGGTCACGCCCTTGAAGCCCCACTCCTTGCGCAGCAGGTCGTTCATCAGCCAGGTGTTGGAGGTGGCCGGCACGCCGTTGATCGAGTTCAGCGCCACCATCACACCCCCCGCACCGGCGTCCAGCGCGGCGCGGTAGGGCGGCAGGTACTCGTTGTACATCTTCGGCAGGCTCATATCGACCGTGTTGTAGTCGCGCCCGCCTTCCACCGCGCCATACAGGGCGAAGTGCTTGACGATGGCCATGATGCTGTCGGGCTCGGCCGGGCTCTTGCCCTGGAACGACTTGACCATCACCTGGCCGATTCGCGAGGTGAGGTAGGTGTCTTCGCCGAAGCCTTCACTGGTGCGGCCCCAGCGCGGGTCGCGGGCGATGTCGACCATCGGCGCGAAGGTCATGTCCAGCGAGTCGGCGGCGGCCTCGATGGCCGAGGTGCGGCCGACCTTGGCGATGGCGTCCATGTCCCAGGACGCGGCCAGGCCCAGGCCGATCGGGAAGATGGTGCGCTCGCCATGGATGGTGTCGTAGGCGAAGAACATCGGGATCTTCAGGCGGCTGCGCATGGCGGCGTCCTGCATCGGCCGGTTCTCGGGGGCGGTGCGCGAGTTGAAGGTGCCGCCGATGCGCCCGGCGGCAATCTCTTCGCGGATCTTCTCGTGGGGCATTTCGGGGCCGATGCTGATCAGGCGCAGTTGGCCGATCTTTTCGGCCTCGGTCATCTGGCTGACCAGGTGGTCGATGAATGCCTGCTTGTCTTGCAGGGGCGGGGCGGAGGGGGCGGCAAGGGCCGCCTGACTGGCAAGGCCCATGGCCAGGCCCAGCAAAGACAGTTTCATCATCAATTCCGTTGTTGAGTAGGGCGGTTGGCCGAGAACTTTCGTACGCCTGTTGTTATGAGGTCCGCTGGCGATTTTTTGGATCATTCGTCCATGATCCGACGCAGCCGCGGATTATGCCTTATATGAAGCGCTTGTTGAGATACACTCTCGCCACCCCGATGCCGGGATAACAACGATAAGAACGCTCAAGAGACGATGGCATGACCGAATACGAACAGCGCCAGATCGCCGAGGCGATCGCACGCGTCGAGCGGCGCACCGACGCGGAGCTGGTGACCGTGCTGGCGCGCCGCGCCGACGAATACCCCTATCTGCCCCTGCTCTGGGCGGCGCTGCTGGCGCTGGTTATCCCACTGCTGCTGCACCGCTGGCAGGGCGGGATCGGCCTCAACGGCCTGTTGCTGGCGCAGATGCTCACCTTTGTTGCCTTGTGCCTGTTGCTGCGCCATCCACGCCTGGCGGCCTGGCTGGTGCCGGCGATCCTGCGCCGGCGACGTGCTTCCGGGCTTGCCCGGCAGCAGTTTCTCGAACTCAACCTGCAGCGCACCGCCGGGGCTACCGGGGTGCTGATCTTTGTCAGCGAAGCCGAGCGGCATGTCGAGATCCTGGTCGATGAGGGGATCGCCCGGCACCTGCCGGCCCAGGCCCGCGAAGCGATCGTTGCGCGGTTCACCGAGCAGGTCTGCCAAGGCCATACCCTGCAAGGCTTTGTCGACTGCATCGAGGCGTGCGGCGAACTGCTCAGCGAGCATGTACCGCCCACCCATGCGCGTAACGAGCTGCCCAACCGCCTGGTGATCCTCGATTGAGCCGCGCCCATCGCGAAAACCTTCGCGATGGGCGGCCAGCGACGTAGAATGCGCGGCATTGCGTAACGCGCTCCCCGTATTCCGAGGCACCCGCTCCCCATGTCGTCCATTACTTCCGCCCCCACCGCGCCGGATGCGCGCGCCCAGTTCCTGAGCCTGCTGGCCGACGCCCTGGCCGATGGCAGCCTGGCCAAACTGGTGCTGGCCCGTCACGTGGGGGCCGACCAGACCCTGCAGCGGATCATCGCCAAGCCGGTGCAGCTCAAGGGCGAGGCCTGCCTGCAACTGGTCTACCGCCACCAGACCCGCGACATCACCCGCAACCTGCCATTGGGCCAGGCGCAGGCACTGGTGGCCGAGCTGCTGCCGGAGAGCTTTCGCAACGCTCACCTGTTCACCGGTGCGGGTGAAGTGCAACTGGAGTTCAGCAAGAAGGGCAAGCCGATGCTGCGCCGTCACCTGGCCCAACAGGCACCCCGTGAAGCGGCGGCAGTTGGGCATGACCGCGAGAAGAAGCGTTACCTGGAACTGTCGCGGCCCTTCCTGCGCGATCTTGGGGTGACCGACGCGCAAGGCGCGTTGATCCCGTCGATGTCGCGCAAGTGGAAGCAGATCAACAAGTTCATCGAAGTCTTCGACCACGCCCTGGCCGGCGCGCCGGTGGCGGCCGATCAGGCCTTGCGGGTGGCCGACTTCGGCTCGGGCAAGGGCTACCTGACGTTCGCCATGCACGACTACCTGCGCAACACCCTCGGGCGTGAGGCACAGGTTACCGGCGTCGAGCTGCGCCCGGACATGGTCGAGCTGTGCAATGCCGCGGCTGCGCGCCTGGAGCACCCGGGGCTGGTGTTCGAGTGCGGTGACGTGCGCAGCGTGGTGCCGGAGGCCATCGAGGTGATGATCGCCCTGCATGCCTGCGACATCGCCACCGACTACGCCATCCACACGGGCATCCGCTGCAATGCGGCGATCATCATGTGTTCGCCGTGCTGCCACAAGCAGATCCGCCCGCAACTGCACAGCCCAGGGCTGCTGCAGCCGATGCTGCAGTACGGCCTGCACCTTGGGCAGCAGGCCGAGATGCTCACCGACAGCCTGCGCGCGCTGTACCTCGAGGCCTGCGGCTACGAGACCAAGGTCTTCGAGTTCATCTCGCTGGAGCACACCAACAAGAACAAGATGATTCTCGCGGTGAAGCGCAAACAGCCAGTGCCGGCGGGGGCGCTGCTGGAGAAGATTGCGCAGCTCAAGGCGTTTTATGGGGTGCAGGAGCATTGCCTGGAGACGTTGTTGCAGGCGGATGGATTGATCGCCGGGTAAGCACAAACTGTTGGGTGCCAATCCCGAAAGTGTGTAGGACCCCTCCCAAGCGCGTTTGGCGGCCGATATTGGTGTCGAGAGCTCTGTAGTGTGCTGGCCATCCATGTGAAGGCGGGTAAGGAGCAGTGACGATGGAATACGAGTTCACCCTCAACTACCAACTGGTCGATGACGAAGAAATGGATGCGCTCTTCGAGCGCCTGGCCGAAGCGGGTTGTGACGACGCCCTGGTCGGGATTGGTCAGCCCGGTCGCCTGTCGCTGGAGTTTGTACGGGAGTCGCCTAGTGCCGAGGAGGCGATCGAGAGTGCGCTCAGGGATGTTCGCAGCGCAGTGCCTGGCGCACGACTGATAGAGGCGACGCCCGACCTCGTCGGGCTGACCGATGTGGCCCAGATCGTGGGTGTGTCGCGCCAGAACATGCGCAAGTTGATGCTGGCGCACATGCACAGCTTCCCGGCCCCCATGCATGAAGGCAGTACCTCGCTCTGGCATCTCGCCGATGTATTGGCCTGGCTGCAGGCGAGGGGGAGTTATGACATCGGCCAGCAGATGCTGGATCTGGCTCGGGTCGCGATGACCGTCAATGTATCAAGCGCCCATGCACGGGTTTTCAAAGGGACGGTGGCTTTGGCCGATTGAAGCTGTGCCGCTGGGGGCAGCTTCAACGGCGTCCTGTCGGCACCTCGATCGCCAACTCCGCCAGCCCCAGGGGATGGGTACTGGCATCGAAGAAGTGCAGCGCTGTCCCCGGAAGATCACCGAACCGCTCGACGAAATGCTGCTTCTGGTTCAGCACCGATGCCTCGCTCAGCGGCCGGATGGCAATCAGAAGATGCGCCGGCCGCGCCTGGCGAATGGCGTCGAGCAGGTGCTGGTCGCTGCTGTCCAGATGCTGGCCGAACAGGCACAGCCCTTCGTGCTCATTGGCCAGTTGGCCCAGGCACCATGACAGGTAATCCGAGTTGCGGATCGCGCGCAGTTTCTCCTCGCTACGGAACTCGTTGACGAACAACGGCACCTCGCCGGGGATGTTCACGGCAAAACCGTCCAGCAATTCGGCGCATTCGGCGCTGCGTTGGCGGCTGGAGCCGTCCGGCAGTTTGAGCAGGTGCAGGCCGCCATGCAGGTGCATCACCCGGGTGCCTTCGCTGCGGGTGCGGCGCACGTCGAAGAAGCCCTGCTCGTCGAACAGCGTGGCAAAGCCCTGTGGAGCATGCTGCACGGCCCACGGCAGGATCAGGTCGTAGTTGCTGGTGTAGACGCTGCGAAAGCCACGCAAGGCCTGGTTGATCGAGGCCAGGGTAGCCGCCGGCACCAATGGCCACGGCAGGTGCACGGTGCGCACGGCGTGAATCAGCGCTTCCTTGATCGAGTAGTAGCGGTTCAGCGGCGCGGTGGAGTTGATGGCCAGCGCGGCGTTGGCGCGGACAGTGTGGTTGAGGGTGCTCAGCAGCGGTTCGAACAGCTCTGTGCCGAGCGACTTGAACAGCGCCTGGTCACTGACCGCCAGGCCTTTCTTGCGGCCGGCACGCTGGGCTTCTTCGTACAGCGAGAAATAGCCGAACGGTTTCCACAACGCCCGGCTGGCACCGTTGCCCAGCAACAGGGCGGTGCAAGGGTGGCGCTGGGTGAGGTCGGCCCAGGCGGGCAAGTGGGCGTCGAGTGCGGGCATGGGCATTCCGTTGGGCGTGGCTCAAAACGCGGCGACTTTAGCATGTCGGGCCACCTGTGCGACGCTCGCCGCTCAGGGAGGCCCCGATGGCATACAGCAACCGTTGATGGCAGAGTGCCTACCCCCTGCGCGCCCGCGCAGGCGACCCAACACAAGGAACTAGTGTGAAATTCAGCAATCTGGCCGTGTTTGCCGGCAGTCTCTTCCTGGCCTCGGGTGCCTGTGCCCAGGACATTTCCACGCTGTATCAGGTTTATGAGCAGAAGGGCTATTCCACGCTGAGCATGGAGGAGCTGCACCAGTCTGTGCAGATCACAGCGGTGGCACTGGGGGTCTCGACCAACCTCAAGGGCGCGCCGATCCTTGCTGCCGGTGACGATGAGGGCTACGAACTGGCCCGCCTCAACGGTGCCGACGAGGCTCAGCAAGCGTTGATGAAGGCGATGCGCCCTGGCCAGAAATTCGATGCGCAGTGCGTGCTGCAGTTCACCTCTGGCAGTGACTTCATGGCGTTCGAGCAATGCACCTTCAACTGAACAAGGATGGTTTCATGAAAGGATCTCTTCGCTTCATCACGCTGGTCGGCAGCCTGACTGCGTTCAACGCCATGGCCGCCGATTCGGCCCAGGTTGCCTTGTTCACGGCGTTGGCGCAGTGCCAGGCCAGTGCGCAACAGGTGGAGGCGTTCAATCAGCTGGCGGATAGCGGCCAATTGACCTTCACCAAGGACGAAGCCCACAGCCCGTGGGGTGGTGCTGCCTGGCAGGTCACGCCGGCATTGAGCGTCAATGGCGTGTCGTCCGCCACCCTGGTGATGACCGACCGCTACAGCTTCTATCTGCAGACCAGCAGCAGCGCGCCGCTGGCCGATGCGGCCAAGCTCGCCAGCGCCCTGAAACTGAAGAAGACCCTCGATACCGACGGCTACGTCGACTATCAGCGAGTGCTCGAGAGCAAGGGCACTTTGCGGGTGGTTTCGACCGAAGACAAGGCGCGTGACCTTTACGTCGGCTGCAGCTATCCGCAGGCTTGAGGCCGCAGCGCAATTGCAGGCCCTGATTTTCCGGGCCTGCGCTGGGCGAGGGTCTTACTTGCCGCTACAGCATTCGCGTCGCGTAATGCTGTAGCCCTTGTCTCTCAACGGTCCACTGGCGCTTGCCGATTCCTGTTGCGCCATACCCGATACGCCCGAATCCCGGCCCGCACCGAGCCAAACAGCAATTTGTCCTCCATCTCCCGCGCCATCCCCGAACGCACCAGCATGCGCAGGAAGGTGCCGCGGGCGCGGGCGATGGCGAAGTGGATGCCCTGGGCGGTGAGCGTGTCGCGCACCTCGCGCAGGGCGGCGATGCCGCTGACGTCGATACTGGTCACGGCTTCGGCGTCGAACAGCACCGCCTGGGGCTTGTCCACCCCCTGCACGGCGTCGAGCAGGCGCATCTTGAAGTAGTCGGCGTTGAAGAACAGGATCGCGTCGTCGAAGCGATACACCACCAGGCCTGGCACGGTGCGGGCGTCCTTGTGCTGGCGTACGTCCACCTGCCCCTCGACACCCGGCAGCCAGCCGAGTACCGCGTCGGTAGGCTGGTAGATGCTGTAGAGCAGGCGCAGGATGGCCAGGGTCACGGCAAACACGATGCCCGGCAGCACGCCCAGCCCCAGCACGCCGACCGTGGTCAGCAGGCACAGCCAGAATTCGAAGCGGCTGAGCTTGCGGATGGTCTTCAGCGACTTGATGTCGATCAGCCCCCAGCCGGCCATCAGCAGCACCGCGCCCAGCGCCGCCTGGGGGATCCAGGCCATGGGGGCGGTGAAGAACAGCAGGATCAGGGCAATCACCAGCGCGGCGATGATGCCCACCAGCTGGCTCTTGCCGCCGACCATGTCGTTGACCGCGGTGCGCGAGTCGGCGCCGCTGATGGCGAAGCCCTGGGAAATGCCGGCGGCCAGGTTGCTCACCCCGAGGGCGACGAATTCATGGTTGGCGTTGATCGCGTAGCCATGCCGGGCGGCAAAGCTGCGGGCGGTGAGCATGGCGCTGCAGAAACTGATGGTGGCGATACCCAGGGCGTCACGCAGGAGGCTCTTGGTTTCCGCCAGGTTGCTTTGTGGCCAGGCCAGCTCCGGGATGCCCGCCGGTACCGGGCCAAGGATCGCCACGCCATAACGGTCCAGGCCGAGCAGCCCGGCCAGGGCGGTGAACACCACCACCGTCACCAGTGCCGCCGGCAGGCGCGGGTAGCGCCGCGGCAACCAGATCAGCAATGCCAGCCCGGCCAGGCCGATCGACAGCGTCAGCCAATGGATCTCGCCCAGCCGCTGCAGGAAGTTGATCAAGCTGAGGATGAAACCGTCGCCCTCGATCTTGAAACCCACGACTTTGGAGAGTTGCCCGGCGAGCAGGCTGAGGCCGATGCCGTTGAGGTAGCCGATCAGGATCGGCCGCGAGAAAAAGCTGGCGATGAAGCCGGCGCGCGCCACCCCGGCACCGATCAGCATCACGCCCACCAACACGGTCACGATCACCGACAGCTCGGCGATGCGCTGCGGGTCGCCCATGGCCAACGGGGCCACAGCGCCGCCGATCATCGCGCAGGTGGCGGCATCGGGCCCGACCATCAGTTGCCGTGAACTGCCGATCAAGGCGTAGACCATCATCGGCAACACGCAGGCGTACAAGCCGTACTGCGGCGGCAAGCCGACGATCTGGGCATAGGCGATGGCGATGGGGATCTGGATCGCGGCCACCGACAGGCCCGCCTGCAGGTCGGCATGGAACCACTCGCGACGGTAATGCAGCAGGTTGGCCAGGCCCGGTAGCCAGCGGGAGAGAAACATGCGCAGTCCTTTGGAAATGTTTCAGAAAGCTTAGGTGCTTTTGCGTGCTGGGCAGCACCGGGCATTTAAGCCAATCGGGCGCGGGATGGCCATGGGCCAGATCAATGAAGGGTGCGCAAATGCAGGCGGCAGAAACGAAAAAAGGAGCCAAGGCTCCTTTTTACAGCGATGACGTCACTGGAACGCCATGCGGGGAATGCGATGTGGAGCGGGTAGAGGGAATCGAACCCTCAACTAAAGCTTGGGAAGCTTTCGTTTTGCCACTAAACTATACCCGCGTCGGCGCCCGACTTTTTACCATAACCCCCTGCCAATTAATAGCCCAATGTCATAAAAGGCTGTCGGCACTCTGCTGCCTGCGGATAAGCCAGGCATGCAGGTGCCGTTGCGCTCAGATGGCCAGTGCATGCTGCCCCTGCGTGTGGGTGTAGCGTTGACGGGGCTCGCGCACGGTCGGCTTGAGGAAACCGAGCATGACCGAGCGGGTATCCTCACTGGCGCTCTTGTGCTCCATGTCGAGGAAGTGGCCGGCTCCGCGGATCACGCTGAAGTGGCTTTGCCCCACATGTTTGCTGAACTGCCGCGCATCTTCGACGGTGGTGTATTCGTCACGGTCGCCGTTGATGAACAGCACCGGGATGTCGATGTTGTGCGCGGCCTTCAGCGCCCGCTCCAGGTCGTGATCGAGCACCTGGTTGATGTGGAAATGCATCTGCGCGTATTCGTGGCTGTCCAGGCTGCTGACATGCCGGTAATTGAAGCGCTTGAACAGCGACGGCAGGTATTTGCCGATGGTGTCGTTGACCAGGTTGCCCACCTGGTAGCGATCGCAGGCGGCGAGGAACTGGCAACCACGCTCCAGGTAGTCGCGCATCGGTTCGTTGATCACCGGCGAGAACGAACTGACGATGGCCTTCTTCACCAACCGTGGCTGGTGCGCCAGCGCCAGCAGGGCGCAGGCACCGCCCCAGGAGAACGACATCACATGGTCGGCCTGGAAGTGCTCGATCAGCTCAAGGAGGATGTGTGACTCGGTCTCCTTGGTGATCAGCCGTTCCTGGCGGTTGTGGGGCTTGGACTTGCCGGCATAGGGCTGGTCGTACAGCACCACGTTGAATTGCGGGTGCAGGCTGCGCACTGTCTGTGCAAAGGACGCCGTGGTGGCCAATGATCCATTGATCAGGATGATGGTCTTTTCGGCGCCTTCCGCGCGATGGAACTCCGTGTAAACCCGGTACTGACCTTGGATATCAAGTACAGCAATTTCTGGCCTCATGTCATCGACTCCTGGCGCAAAAAAGGGTATTCGCGTCACCTGTTGGTCTGCGTGGCTGGTTGGTGAACTCGCGTTCGAATCAACCGCGCAGGCCGTTAGGGTGCACGTGCTTTATGACAGGTAGGCATTTGCCTGGAAGAAAACCGGTGGGCCCTTGTGTCGATCCCTGACGCGCGTGTCGACGGTATTGTTGTAGCGGGCGATTTACCGTGCCCCAAGGTGTCGAGACCCTGGGTGGCCGGCAAAAAGGTGTCTTGGACTGCGTTTGTGACCGGTAAGTCACAGGCAGACCGACAAGTTGGCAGTCAAGCAGCGCAGGGCCGATCGCGCAAGTGAGTTTCTGCGGATATTTTGCAGCAAACCGCTGGGCGGTCGATGTAGTGGAAAACGGCCAGGGCTACCCAATCGTTTGCGCGAAAAACGCCCGCGCAGAGCCTTCGCAGCGGCTCAGAAACAGGCGATTTCTGCGGCCGAAAGGTCCCTGTACTGGCCCGGCAACAAGGCCGGATCCAGCTCGATCATCCCCATGCTTTCCCGGTGCAGTTGCAGCACTTTGTTCTGAAAGTGGCCGAACATGCGCTTGACCTGGTGATAGCGGCCTTCGACGATCGCCAGCCGCGCTTCGCGGGGGCCGAGAATATCCAGCTGCGCAGGCTGGGTGGTGAGGTCTTCGAAGGCGAAATAGAAACCTTGGCGAAACTTCTCGACGTAGTGGGCGCCGATCTCGTCCTCGGTCTGCACGTGGTAAACCTTGGCCAGCTTGGTCTGTGGCTGGGTCAGGCGGCGCGACCACTGGCCGTCGTTGGTCAGGATCAGCAGGCCGGTGGTGTTGTAGTCCAGGCGCCCGGCAATGTGCAGGTCGTCGCGCCATGCGGGCGGCAGCAGGTCGAGCACGGTGCGGTGCTGCGGGTCGCTGGTGGCGCTGACGCAGCCCATGGGCTTGTGCAGCATCAGGTAGCGCGCCGGGCGGCCGGCCTGCAGCAGTTGCTCGTCCACCTCGACACGGCTGAACTCGCGTACCTCGTGCAGCGGGTCGGCGGTGATCACGCCATCCACGCGCACACGCCGCTGCACCAGCAGCAGGCGTACTTGCTGGCGGTTGAAACAGGGCAGGTTGGCGAGGAAACGGTCGAGGCGCATGGCGGCAGGTCGCGGCAGATCGGCGCGCAGTCTAGCGAATCGCGGGGGATTGCGCTGCCTTGAGTTGCTCGTCCACTTTCGCGCACTGCGGGCACAGGCAGGCCTGGTTGCGCAGTTCGGCAGGCAGGGCTTCGATGATGGCCGGGTCGATGCTCACTGCGAAGCACCAGCAACCTTGGGTGGCGCTGGCCGGGTTGGCCAGGCCGCACTGGTTGGCGGCGCCGCAGGCAGGGCAGTGCTGGTTACTGGTCATGGTCGGGTCCGGGCATCTGGCTGCAGACGCGGTTGCGTCCGCCTTGTTTGGCACGATAAAGCGCGAGGTCGGCGCGGCTCAGCAGGCTGTGCAGGGTGTCGTCGCGCTGCAGGCCGGCGAGGCCGATGCTGACGGTCAGGCGCAGCGGCTGGTCGGCATAACTGAAGATCAGTTGCTCGGTGCGCCGGCGGATCTTTTCGGCCACTTCGACGGCCTGGCGACCTTCGGTTTCGCGCAGCAGCACGATGAACTCCTCGCCGCCCCAGCGGCAGAGTATATCGGACTGTCGCAGGCTGCCCTGCAGCACGTTGGCGAACTGGCGCAGCACTTCGTCGCCGGCCAGGTGGCCGTGGGTGTCGTTGAGGGCCTTGAAGTGGTCGAGGTCGATCAACAGGGCGACCAGCGGCGCACTGATGCGCTGCGCCTCGACCAGCGCCTGGCCGGCCAGCAGGTCGAAGCTGCGTCGGTTGGGCAGGCCGGTGAGGCTGTCGAGGGTGGCCAGGGCCTCGGCGTTGTCCTGATGGCGCTTGATCATGGCGTTGAGCAGCGACAGCACCACCAGGGTGATCATCGCGCAGATCGCCAGGTTCAGGTACAGCGACTGGCGGATGCGGTCCAGGGCACTGGTCTCGCGCTTGTCCACCAGCAGGTACCAGTCCAGTTCGGGCAGCGGGCGCACGTTGAGGAAGTGGCTGTGGCCGTCGTTGTCGTAATACTCGTGGCTGCCGGCGGCAGGTGTCGGCATGCGCGCCAGCAGGTCCCGCCACTGGCTGCTGTCACTCAACTGCTGCCCTGCGCGAAGGCCGTGGGGGCCGCCGTCAGAACCGGTCAGCAGCACCTTGCCCTGGGCATCAGTGAACAGCGCCGAGCGATGGTAGCGGCGCTGGTAGTCATCGATCAGGCGCACCACCGACTCGACGCTCAAGCCCACCCCCACGGCACCGATGAAGCGCTGCTGGTAGTCGAGCACGCGGTAGTTGATGAATACCGTGAGCTTGTCCTGGTTGGCCATGTCCACGTCGACATTGATCTCGTAGGGCACGCTGGCCTCGCGCAGGCGGAAGTACCAGGCATCGCGCCAGGCATCGGCCTTGACCTGCTTGAGTACACCTTTGGCCTGGTAATAGGTGCGGCTGCGCTCGGAGACCAGGAAACTGGTGAAAGTGCCCTGGCCGCCCATCACTTCGCCCAGGTAGCGGGTAATGCGCGTGGGGTCCTGTTCGCCGCCCAGCAGCCAGTCCCGCAGGAAAGTGTCCTGCGCCATCATCGACGAGATCAGCACCGGGCGGATCAGGTCTTTCTGGATTTCCGAATAGACGGTGTCGGAGGTCAGTGGCAGCTCGGTATTGATAATGCCGTCGCGGATTGCCCCGCGCGAGGCGTAGTAGCTCAGCAGCGAGGTGGCGAGGAAGCCGCAGCCCAGCAACAGCAGCAGGGTGAAGATCAGCGAGCGTTGCGAAAACAGGGCGGAAGGCGAGGGCATGATCGTCCCATGATGTGTGCCAGTGGCGACATTCTAGTGAGATGACCGAAAAATGACTGCATGTTTTTCAGGGTTATAGGGGATGTTTCAATTTGTTGCAGAAATGGCACTGAACCCTGGCCGGACTGTCTTATGCAGTGTCGATCAACGCATCGTCGTCGACGCTCGCCAGCGCCGCTGTGTCGGGCACCCCTGCGGTCCAGGAGGCCGCCATGTACCCACGAATCCTGATCATTGTCCTGCTCGGACTGCTGACTTCTGCCTGCGCCCCCTACTACGAGAGCGACGGCTACTACCGCAGTGACTACTACACCAGCGACCGCTACGTGTACCCCGGCTATTACCGCCAGGACCGCTACTATGTAGCCCCGCAACCGCGCTACTACTACCAGAGCGCGCCGCGTTACTACCAGCCTGCACCGCGCTACTACCGGCCGGCACCGGTGCCGCAGTACCGGCCTTATCCGGCACCCGGCATGCAGCCCAGCTGGCACGGCAACCCGCGCAACGACTATGGCAACCGCCAGCGTTATGACTACGGGCGCGACCGGGATCGGCAGGACTACCGCAACGACAACCGTGGCGGGCGCGGGGATCGCTGGCATTCCAATGGGCAGGGCCATGGTGACCGCGGCCAGGACGGCGGGCGGGGAGGGGATCGCAACTGGCAGCGTTGAGGGCAAATGAGCCATCACAGGGCAAGTCGGCGTGCCGTACCGACTTGCCCTGTGCTGTTTCTACGCCAGATCAGCCAGCGGATGCCGACCTTCCCAGGCCTTGTTGAAATGCGCCGCCACCACCGCTGCGGGCACCTGCGCCACGTCCGGCCAGTGCCAGTGCGGCGTGTTGTCCTTGTCCAGCAATCTGGCCCGCACCCCTTCGCTGAACTCGGGGTGACGGCAACAGTTGAGGCTCAGGGTGTATTCCATCTGGAACACCTGCGCCAGCGACAGGTAGCGGGCCCGGCGGATCTGCTCCCACACCAGGTGCGCGGTCAGCGGGCAGCCCTCGTGCAGGCGCTGACCTGCCGCGGCCAGTAAAGGGTCGGCATGCCGAGCCAGGCCGGCCAGCGCACGCCAGGCTGCTACCGGGTCGGCCACATCGAGTACTTCGTCGATCACTGCCCGGCGTGCCAGCCATTGGCCCTCGGGCAGTTCGGCGCACGCCCGGTGCTGTTCGGCCTTGAGCAGGCTGTTGAGCTGCAGGTCGGTCTGTTCCTGCCAGTTCAGTTGCAGCAGCTCCTCCACCAGCGCTTCTTGTTGATGCTCGCCAAAGAAACGGTCGGCCAGGCCCAGGTCCAGGGCGTCACGGGCATTGATCGGCGCGCCGGTGAGGCCGAGGAACAGGCCGAGCTTGCCGGGCAGGCGGGACAGGAACCAGCTGGCGCCAACGTCCGGATACAGGCCGATGCTGATCTCGGGCATGGCCAGGCGGCTGCTGGGGGTGACGATGCGCACCGCCGCGCCCTGCAGCAGCCCCATGCCACCCCCGAGCACATGGCCATGGCCCCAGCACAGCAGGGGCTTGGGGTAGGTGTGCAGGCGGTGGTCGAGGCGGTATTCGCTGGCGAAGAAGGTGGCGGCCAGCGGCGGTATGCTGCCGGGATGTTCGCGGCAGGCTTGTACCAGTGCGCGCACGTCGCCTCCGGCGCAGAAGGCTTTAGGCCCGTTGCCGCGCAGCAGTACGCAGACGATGCCGGGGTCGTGAGCCCAGGCGTGCAGGCGCTCGTCGAGCACCTCGATCATCGGCAGGGTCAGCGCATTGAGCGCCTTGGGTGCATCCAGGGTGGCGATGCCGATGCGGGCGCCATCGGCGCCGGTGAGTACCTCGCATTGAATGGACATGGACTACCTCGCGCAAGTCATCCCACCAGTATGGCCCGCGCTGCTGAAGCTGCCGGTCGTCGGTCGGATCGATTGACAAGCCGGCGCGGCTTTCCTAGTGTCGCGCCACTTTGCTTCTGGATGGCCCCATGACCGACGACGACCGCATCAAACTCGAACCCAGCTGGAAGGCCGCGTTGCGCGCCGAGTTCGACCAGCCCTACATGCATCAGCTGCGTGAGTTCCTGCAGGGTGAATACGCCGCCGGCAAGGAGATCTACCCGCCGGGGCCGCTGATCTTCAATGCGTTGAACTCAACGCCGCTGGAGCAGGTGAAAGTGGTGATCCTCGGCCAGGACCCGTACCACGGCCCCGGCCAGGCCCATGGCCTGTGCTTCTCGGTGCAGCCGGGCGTGCCTACGCCGCCGTCGCTGGTCAACATCTACAAAGAGCTGCAACGCGACCTCAACCTGCCGATCCCCAACCACGGTTACTTGCAGAGCTGGGCCGAGCAGGGGGTGCTGCTGCTCAACACCACCATGACCGTGGAGCGGGCCAATGCCGCCTCGCATGCCAAGAAGGGCTGGGAGTTCTTTACCGACCGGGTCATCCAGGTGGTCAGCGAGCAGTGCCCGAACGTGGTGTTCCTGCTGTGGGGGGCGCATGCCCAGAGCAAGCAGAAGCTGATCGACGCCAGCAAGCACCTGGTACTCAAGTCGGTGCACCCGTCGCCGTTGTCGGCCTATCGCGGGTTCTTCGGCTGCGGGCATTTCAGCCGGGCCAACGGCTTCCTCGAGCAGCGCGGGATGGCGCCGATCAACTGGGCGTTGCCGCCGCTGTGATCGGTTGAAGCATTGTGTAGGCTTCTTCGCGGGTAAACCCGCTCCCACAGGGATCGCGCAAACTCAGAAGCCTGCGCAGTACCTGTGGGAGCGGGTTTACCCGCGAAAGGGCCTGCACATTATTCCTGGCTGGCGTTCCAGCGCCTGAACAGCGGCTCGGCCAGAAACAGCACGAACAACAAGCGCATCACCTGCAATGCCGTCACCAGAGGCACCGACAGTTGCAGAGTCTCGGCTGTCAGGCTCATCTCGGCAATCCCTCCCGGCATCATCCCCAAGGTCAGCGAGCGCAGGTCCAGGTGGGTGAGCAGGCTCAACCCCCAGGCCGCGCCTGCGGCAATCAGCATGCACAGTGCCGTGGCCAGCAAGGTCCGGCCGAGGAACGACGGCGCCCGGCGGAAAAACGCGCGGTTGAAGTGGCAGGCCAGGCCGCTGCCGATCAGCCACTGGCCGATCTGGCTGGCGCCATTGGGCAAACCGATCTGCAGGTTACCGGCCAGGCTCACGCTCGCCGCCACCAGCAACGGCCCGAACAACCACTGGTTGGGCTGGCGCAGCCGTTGCCAGATCAGCGCGACCGCCACGGCCAGCGGTGCGATCAGGGCCAGCCAGCCCCAGCTGACGCTACCGGCGTGGTTCAACGGCACCCCATCACCGAGCAACAGCTTGAACAGCGCCGGCACGCACAGCACCACCGCCAGCACCCGTAAACTTTGAGCGGCTGCCACCTGGCTGAGCACCGCGCCATTGCGCGCGCCGAGGTTGACCATTTCTCCAGAACCGCCCGGCATGCTGGCAAAAAACGCCGTGGCGCGGTCTTCGCCGGTACGCCGCAGCAGCCACACGCTGAACACGCTGGACAGCGTGGTGAACAAGGCGCCGAAGAAGATCAGCGCGAAGTGCTCGGCAACCTGCTCGATGACCGCCGGGGTGAAGTGCAGGCCGATGCCGATACCGATGATCCACTGCCCGCACTTGCGGCCATTGGGGATTTCGCTCAGTTGCCAGGGGGTCAGGCAGCGCACCAGGATGATCGCCAGCAACGCGCCGACCATCCATGGCAAAGGCCAGCCGACCTTGCTGGCGGCAAAACCGCCAGCAAGACCGACCAGCCCGGTGGCCCAGAACAGAGGGAGACCGCGGTCAGGCATCCGCCATCGCCCGGCGCTGTTGCGCGCGTTTGCGCCAGATGCGCAGCAGCGGCAGGGTCAGCATCAGCACCGTCAGCACCCAGACCGACATGCTGATCGGGCTCGACCAGAGGATGCCCAGTTCGCCGTTGGAGATCGACAGCGCGCGGCGCAGGTTCTGCTCCATCAGCCCACCGAGTATGAAGCCCAGCAGGATCGGCGACAGCGGGAAGTCCAGCTTGCGCAGGATGTAGCCCATGATGCCGATGCCGACCATCAGGAACAGGTCGAAGGTGGTGGCATGCACGGCGTACACGCCGATCGCGGTGATGATCGCGATCACCGGTACCAGCGCCCAGTTCGGCACGGCGAGGATGCGGGTGAAGATGCGGATCATCGGGATGTTCAGGATCACCAGCATGATGTTGGCGATGAACAGCGAGGCGATCAGGCCCCAGACGATGTCCGGCTGCTGTTCGAACAGCAGCGGGCCCGGGGTGATGTTGTACAGGGTCAGCGCGCCGATCATCACGGCAGTGGTGCCCGAACCCGGTACGCCCAGGGTCAGCATCGGCACCAGGGCGCCACAGCAGGAGGCGCCGATGGCGGTTTCCGGGGCGGCCAGGCCACGGGCGTCACCCTTGCCGAACTTGCCTTTTTCACCCGCCATGCGTTTTTCGGTCATGTACGCCACGGCACTGGCCAGGGTCGCGCCGGCACCCGGCAGTACGCCCATGAAGAAACCCAGCAGGCCGCAGCGGATGTTCACGGCGAACACCGACGCCGCTTCCTTGAAGTTGAACAGCATGCGCCCGGTGGCCTTGACCGCCACGTGGCCATGGTGGGTCTTCTCCAGCAGCAGGAGGATCTCGCTGATCGAGAACAGCCCCAGCACCAGCACCACGAACTGGATGCCGTCAGCCAGGTGCACGCTGTCGCCGGTAAAGCGGTACACGCCGCTGTTGGCATCGATACCCACCGCCGACAGGAACAGACCGATCAACGCGGCGATGAAGGTCTTCAACGGCTTGTCGCCGGCCATGCCGCCGAGGGCGACGATGGCGAACACCATCAGCACGAAGTACTCCGCCGGGCCGAAGGCGATCGCCCATTTCGCCAGCAGCGGGGCGAACAGCACCATGCCGCAGGTGGCGATGAAGGCGCCGATGAACGAACTCCAGGCCGACAGCGACAGCGCCACACCGGCCAGGCCCTGGCGGGCCATGGGGTAGCCGTCGAGGGTGGTCATCACGGTGGAGGCTTCACCGGGGATGTTCAGCAGGATCGAGCTGATGCGCCCGCCGTATTCGCAGCCCAGATAAACGGCGGCCAGCAGGATCAACGCCGACTCCGGCGGCAGGCCGAGGGCGAAGGCGATGGGGATCAGCAGGGCCACGCCGTTGATCGGGCCCAGGCCCGGCAGCAGGCCGACCACGGTGCCGATCAGGGTGCCGGTGAGGGCGGTGACCAGGTTGTACGGGCTCAGCGCGACGCCGAAGCCCTGGCCGAGATAGCTCAAGGTATCCATGTGTCAGTTCTCCAGTACGCTCAGCAGGCCAAGGGGCAGGGGCACGTCCATCACGCGGTCGAACAGCCAGTACAGCAGCAGGCTCATGCCCACCACCACGATGGCGCTGTGCAGCCAGCGGCCGCCGTACAGGCGGGCCATGGGGATGCCCACCAGCACGGCGCTGAGGATGAAGCCCAGGGCCTCGAAGGTGCTGGCGAAGACGATCAGCAGGCCGACACAGGCGGCGATCTTGATCAGGGTTTCGCGGTCCAGTTCAGGCTCGTCGTCCTTGCGTACGATGGGCGTGGGGCGGATGGCCAGGTACAGCAGGCCCAGGCCCATCAGGCCGAGCATCAGCAGCGGGTAGGCGCGCGGGCCCACCGGTTCATAGGAAAACGCGGCCTGGTAGGGCCAGGCCATCACGGCCAGGGCGGTGCACACCGCCAGCAAAAGCAGGGCGAAGAGGCGTTGCAGGATCATGGGAGAAT